>JBJTNX010000238.1:0-2579 GCA_046074325.1 Sphingomonadales bacterium | reverse complement strand
GCCGAAGGCCGCCGTACACCGGCATCGCCCTGAATGGTCTCTATGAGTACGCCGGCTGTTCGTTCAGTGATTTGCGCCAAAGCCTCAAGCTGATTGTGAGGCAAGATGCGAACGTCTGTAAGCAGCGGACGAAAAGCAATTTTTTTGACTTCATTTGCCGATACACTCATGGAGCCATGTGTACTGCCATGATAACTCCCTTTAAACGAAACGAGTTCTGTACGACCAGTGGCTCTTTTTGCCAACTTAAGTGCCGCCTCAATTGCTTCTGTCCCTGAATTAACTACATACACGCCATTGAGAGCATCGGGCAAAACCTCAAGTAGCTGTCGAACTAAATCTTGTTGTGCATCCTGAATAAACTCACCGTATACCATTACGTGAAGATGTTTTTCGAGTTGGGCCTGCAATGCGGCAACTACCTTTGGATGTCTGTGTCCAATATTATTGACTGCAACACCGGCAATCATATCTAAGTAAGCCTTTCCATTCTTGTCATAGATATACGGACCCTCGGCACGCTCCACCTCAATTAAGAAAGGAAAAGGGCTTGTTTGGCCTAAATGCGCTCGAAAGAAGTCACTGGCTTCGCTCATTTTTTAGTAGGTAACAAGGGTAAGATAGGGGTACCGGTCATGGAACCCGGACGCTGCAAGTTGAGCAAGTGCACAAGCGTTGCAGAGATATCTGTAATTTGGATAGGCTCATATAAATCCAGGCCTTGTGGGATTCCTTTGCCGTACCATAACAATGGCACATGCGTATCGTAGTTGAAAGCCGAGCCATGTGAAGTGCCTTGGTGTGCTTTGGGTTCATCCAGCTCTTTTGTCAAATAACCAGGCTGCAATAAAAAGATGACCTCTCCACTGCGGCTTTCATCATAGCCATTGCGTAGGAGTTCACCCCAATAATCGGTTTGGGCCGCACCAGAACGAAGTTGTTCGCGCGTGAGTACCGTTTTTATTTCTGGCCATTTGCGCAATTCATTGGCAGCAAAAGCGGCAACCTCATCGATATCGAGCTTTAGTGAATCGATTTTCGCTAAATTCAAGTAAATATTTTGATTGGTCTCGTATTCCAGCAAATCGGCATTGTATTTCATGATAAAATCGTCCCGAAGCACCTGTAATCGGTCATTTAAAAAGAAATAGCCACCCGGAAGTTTCATTTTGACAAGCATTTCCGGAACGGGCACTACGGCATGATCTGCGGTCAAAAATAAAACAAAACCGTCTTTTCCGTAACGGGTCTCTAGACTGGCAAAAAGTCGTTGTAGGTCGCGGTCGAGTCTGGCATACATATCTTCAAGCTCTCTTGAATAAGGGCCAAAAGCATGCCCGGCGATATCTGGAGTGGAATAAGACAAACACAGAAAATCTGTGAATTGATCTTGACCTAGATTTTCATTTTCAAGTGCTTGGATGGCAAAATCAGTCAGGATTTCGTTGGCTTGTGGCGATATCGTAAACAAAGTATTGGCGGTGGCACCAGCGGCTATCATGGCTGGGAAATCGTAAGGAAATGTAGCGCTTGATTTTCCAGTTAGTACCACTTCATAAGGGCTTGCATCGGCCATTAGATAAGTAGACTCAGGTAAGAGCAGACGCCAAGTTCGCAAGTCTTTTGAGGGGTCAAATTTGGCATTAAAACGACTTACCCAACTCGGTAATGCATCCGTATAAAACGTACTTGAGACAAAATCGCCACTCGTGTAATCATACCAATAGCTCCCGTCTGATAAATGACCGCCGGGTAATATGGCGCCACGATCCTTTATAGAAATGGATATAACCTTGGACTGTGGCGACGCCATTTTGAGTTGGTCGGTAATGGTGTAGGTCAATAAATTCATAGGTGCGGCTTGCCCACCAGTTAAACTACCAACCGTAGCAAATCGGGAATCAGAAACACTCGTGACTGTTTTTTTGAGGTCCCTGACATACCAGTCATTGCCGACAATTCCATGATTAGATGGTGTGGTGCCAGTGTAAATTGATGCGTGGCCAGGTGCCGTGTAGGTTGGAACGTAGTTGTATTGGGTGTTGCGGCAGTTCGTGCCTTTTGACATCAGCCGATTGAAGCCCCCTGTAGTATACACATGAGAAAAGCGATATAGGTAGTCGTAACACATTTGGTCAATAACAATACCCACGACAATTTTGGGTGCTTTGGTCGTTTGAGCGCTGAACGCAAAATTGATAAAAAAGACAAAGACAGTTAGAACGGCGTATTTCATACTTCAAATTTACACATTCCCTTTTTGCTATCCCAAGCAACTTTTTAAAGATTTTATCGTCTTAACGTAAAAATTAACTACACGTAATGAAGAACTTGCTACCCATTCTCCTTTTTACATTTAGCTTTTTACACTTCACAGCCAAAGCACAATTTGTCATGAACGTAAATGTCGTGAATTGCAGCGGCCCGGCTATTTGCGATGGATCTGCCTCTATTGACTCCACCAACACTTTGAATTTCACCTCAATTTCTTGGTATTTAAATGGTGTTTTATATCAAAATGGAGGAACAACAATTAATAACCTATGCCCCGGAAACTACAGCGTTACAGCAATGGGTAA
>JBJTNX010000237.1:0-25647 GCA_046074325.1 Sphingomonadales bacterium | reverse complement strand
CTGATCATCTCAACCCCAACAGATTTGCCGCATTTTGAAAAATTGTTGGGCAATGGCGCTCAACTTGGATGCCGTTTCGAATACGCTATTCAAGAGGTTCCTAACGGATTGGCGCAGGCAATTGTGATTGGTGCCGATTTCATTGGTACGGACAAAGTGGCATTGATCTTAGGAGACAATATTTTCTACGGCGTTGGAATGGATACTTTACTCAAGGAAAACAACGATCCAAACGGTGGTGTTGTTTATGCCTACCACGTGAGCGACCCTGAGCGCTACGGTGTGGTTGAATTCGACCAAAATAACCAAGTTGTCTCTATTGAGGAAAAACCACTGCAACCCAAATCCAACTACGCTGTACCTGGTCTCTATTTTTACGATAATTCAGTCATCGAAATTGCCAGAAATTTACAACCTTCCGCAAGAGGAGAATATGAAATCACGGATGTCAATGCCGAATACCTTAGACGTTGCCAACTAAAGGTGGCTATCCTTGACAGAGGTACGGCATGGCTCGATACCGGTACTTTCGGTTCACTGATGCAAGCTGGTCATTTTGTGCAAGTTATCGAGGAAAGACAAGGTCTGAAAATCGGCTGTATTGAAGAAATTGCTTATCGAAATGGCTTCATCGATGCGGCCCAACTCAAACATTTGGCGGCTGGACTTGTTAAAAGCGGATACGGAACCTATTTACTCCAACTGCTGCGCAAATAAATGAAAGTCTTACACACCTACAACACCCTACTAGAAGACGCTATACAGCAAGAAAACTTTCCGCTTGGACCGGCCAATTTATATGATCCTTTGCGTTATTTTTTACAGCTGGGTGGCAAGCGCATGCGTCCTATGCTGAGCCTGATGGCCTGTAAATTGTACGATACAGATTTTCATAAAGCGCTGCCGGCAGCACTTTGTGTTGAGTATTTTCATAATTTTTCGCTCATTCATGACGATATCATGGATGCCGCCCCATTGAGACGCGGTCAGCAAACCGTTCATATCAAATGGAATCCAAACATTGCCATCTTATCGGGCGACGTCTTGTTGGTCAAGGCCTACGGTCTATTGGCAAAATACGACGCGCAAATCTTCAAATCCTTGTTTGCTGTTTTTAACCAAACAGCAATTGAAGTTTGCGAAGGACAACAAATGGACATGGACTTTGAATTACGTCAAGAAGTAAGTGAGGCAGAATACATCGAAATGATTCGTCTAAAGACTTCCGTTCTATTGGGCTGTGCGCTTCAAATGGGCGGAATCATTGGTCATGCTGGAGCTCAGAACGAAGCCTTACTTTACGAATTCGGAGAACAACTTGGACTGGCTTTTCAAATTCAAGACGACCTACTCGATCTCTATGGAGAAAGTGCCAAAGTTGGTAAGCAAATTGGAGGAGACGTGCTCGCCAACAAAAAAACGCTACTTTCTATTCATGCCAAAAATGTAGCAACGCAAGAAGAATTACTTGCATTGAAGGCCACCGAAGCGCTTGAAAACCCACAACAGAAAATCGAGCAAACGCAAAAACTTTACGCCAAATTAGGCGCCAAATTGTACTGTGAAGAAAAGATGGCGTTGCATCATTCAAAAGCACTTTCCGCACTCGATAAAATCGAGACAACGCAGTCCAAACATGAACTGCAAGAACTTGCTGAATTTTTATTCGCCAGAACGCATTAACACTAGGTTTTTTTGAAAATTCCTTATATTTGTAGGAACTATCTAAAAAATCAAAAATGAAAAAACTTTACGTATCGTTTCTTGCCGTTATGGCAGCTGGTACTTTTCACGCGCAAGTGAAAAGTGTCAACGCGCCTCGTCTAGAGAAAAAAGCTTCTTTTGAAGTTGGTTCTAGCGTAGCGCAAAAGCCTTCTGCAGTTGCAAAGGCAACTACCATTTGGTCAGACAACTTCTCTGTTGCAGCCAACTGGACCATCGCTAGCACAGGTTCAAACCCAGAACAATGGCACATCATCAACACACCTACATCTATTCCTGTAAGTGCGCTTAGCCCTTTTGCTTCGCCAACTGCAGCAAACGGATTTTTGTTCGTGAACTCTGATGCCAACAACACCCAAGACATGGATGGTACACCAATTATTACTACTGCTACATCTGGAACAATCGACTGTTCTGCGCATTCAGTAGTAAAATTGAAGTACCACTCTAACTTCCGTTGGTGGCACGACACCCGTGGTGTTCGCGTTTCCGGAGACAACGGTACTACTTGGACAGAATTTCTTATTTCTGACGAAGTAGATTACTTTACACCAAACCAAAACTCTGGCAACCCAGAAGTAACCATCATCGATGTTTCTTCTATCGCTGCTGGTTCGGCTCAAGTAAAAGTTCAGTTCTATTACAATGACAACGACTATTGGGGTTGGTATTGGGCTGTTGACGACGTTGAGCTTTATGTACCTGAAGCTAATGACCTTAAATTAAACAGTATCTACTGGGGTTCTACAGGTTTCTGGGCTGAGCGTTTGGCTTACTACCAAGTTCCAGCTTCTCAAGTTACCGAAATCGAATTCTCAGGTATCGTAGAAAACATTGGTGCACAAGACCAACAAGACGCCGTATTTACTGTAAACGCAGGTACTTTCTCTAGCTCTTCTGCTGCAACACCTGTTCTTGTAGGAAATGTAGACACACTTGCTTGTACAACTACACTTACACCTAGTTCAGCTACTGCAACCATCTCAGTTTCTGGAACTGTTGCAATGGGTAACAACGACGGTGATGCAACCAACAACACGCTTTCAAATTACGCAGCAGTTGCTATCAATCCTTACGTATATGCACGTGATAACGGTACAGCTTTGAATGGTTCATTCAACGGCGGTATGGGCTTTGAAGTAGGAAACATCTTTGACATCTTTGCCAACACTACAATCGGTGGTGGTTCTGTTTATATCAACGGAGCGGCAGAACCAGGTGCAGAAATTTACCTCAAATTGTATTCAATCGACCCAGCTTCTGGAGACTTCCTTTACGTTGACGAAACAGGTCCATACGTGCTTCAAAACGCAGACCTCGATGCTGAAGTAACACTTTCTTTCTTGGGTGGTAACTACCCATTGAATGCAGGTGAAGCTTACCTTCTTGTAGCTGGTTCTAACGGTGACGGCGGTGCAACCAATGACCTCGTTGTAGGTACAGCTGGTCCAGCACCTGCACAAACTTGTTACTACTACGACATGACAGACCTTACTTGGTACTACACTACATCACAACCAATGGTTCGCATGAACTTCGATCCTGCATTAGGTGTAAAAGAAGTAAACAATACGTTTGGTCTTGAAGTTGCTCCTAACCCAGCAGCTGACGCTACTAGCGTTACTTTCACAGTGAAAAACACATCTGATGCCATCATCAATGTAGTTGACATGGCTGGCAAAGTAGTTGCTACGCAAACATTGTCTGGTGTGAATGGCACACAAGCTGTTGAAATCAACACAAGTGCTTTGAACAGCGGAATGTACACAGTAACTGTTTCTGCAAACGGTACAACCGTAAGCAAGAAATTAGCTATTCGCAAATAATATTTCCGCATATGGAAATCAAAAGGGAGCCCGAGGGCTCCCTTTTTTTATTTCTTGTAAAATTGATGGGATTTAAATGAATACCGGGAATCTATCTTAAACTAAAAGACAACACTGTATCTAAAAAGGCCTCAGGTGCCTCGGCGTGTACCCAATGCCCCGCATTTGGTATGGAGGCAAACTGCGCATCGGGATAAAAGTTTTCTATGTGTTCAAAATCTTCATCGAGAATATAGTTGGATAAAAGACCTCTGATAAACAGCGCTGGTGTAAAGGATTCATTTGATGGCAGTGCACTCAGGATTTCGGGCATACTCGCTTCTAATACAGGGAAATTAACGCGCCAAGCAAGTTTCCCCTTCTCCTCCCAATATAAATTCTTTAACAAAAATTGCCTGACGCCATCAGAATCAATAAACGATCGAAGAATGGCCTCAGCCTGACTTCTGGCCGTCAATTGTGTTAAATCAATAGCATGGATTGCAGCAAGAATATGTGCATGATGAGGCGCATAGGCCTTTACCCCCATATCTACGATGATGAGCTTTTCTAAGAAATTTGGGTGTAACCGGTCAAAATGCATCGCCACTTTACCACCCATAGAATGACCAAGCAGAATTGGCTTGGCGAGGTTTAAATCCATGAACAATTCATGTAGGTCCTCTACCATGAGCGCATAAGAAAACGCATCTGACCATGGTGAATGCCCGTGATTGCGCAAGTCTACAACGGTCACTTCGAAATATTCCGAAAATTTCTTGGCATGTGTGAGCCAATTATCAGAAAAACCAAATAGGCCATGCAAGATAACCATCGGTTTACCTGCGCCAAATTGCTTGTAATGAAGCTTCATTATACTTTTTTAGGTGAGCCAATTGTACGGACAGTAAACTGCTTGTCATTGACATTTGCCAAAATATGGAGCATTTGTTGGGGCGAAATTTTCGCTTTATTGTAGTAAACTTTAATGGTCTGCTCTTCTAAGGTGTCTATATAATTTACTTCAACACGTTCTACGGCACAAGTTTCTTTGAGCGCTTTGCGAATACTGCCGCCGCAACCCATTTGGCAAACCATTCCCTGAACCCCAATTTCTTGAATCGCATTTGCTTTCACTATTTGACAAACTTTTGATTGCTGTTCCTTGGGCTTTCTTTCTTTGCTTGATTGGCTACAAGATGTAAAAAATAAAAGAATGATTGGTAGAAGGACTATTTTCATGGAACAAAATTAGTCACGATATTGCGAATGTTCAAGTCTTTCGTTAGATTTGTTCAAACTTGAAAATTATGAAAAAACTATTTTTTGTAGGCTTGGCCACACTCGCTGTTAGTTCAGCAACACTCACCTCTTGTAGCAAATACGAAGAAGGTCCCTCATTAGCCCTTTCTTCAAAAGTTGCGCGCCTCACCGGTTCATGGAAACTTACTTCTCAAACTACTAACGGTGTTGCAGATCCACTCACTGGCCTTACCACTACCATGAGTGTTCTTAAAGATGGTACTTACAGTACAGAAGTATTATACAGCTACATGGGTTTCACTTACACCAACAACTTCGATGGAACTTGGGCGTTTTCTAAAGACAAAACACAACTCATTACAACCGTAAACGGTGCCTCAGGAACCGAAACACAAACAATTGTTCGACTAGCGAGCAAAGAACTCAAATTAAAATCAGAAAACGGTTCTGAAACAGTAATCCAAACTTGGACTGCTCAATAAGCCGATCAAACAATCAAATAAAAGCCGCAACTCCTTGCGGCTTTTTTATTGGCCAAAAAGTAGTACATTTGAAAAAAAACAAAAATGAAGGCTGTACTTTTTTCACTTTCTTTATTAACTATGGGTCTGATCGGCTGTACCAAATTCAGCGAAGGCCCATCGTTTTCAATTCAAACCAGAAAAGCACGTATCTGTAACGATTGGAAACTCTCAGATGATGTCTTGAACGGAAACAACGTATTTGACGCGAGTATCACTACTAAAATGAGCATCGACAAAGACGGAACCTATTCTATTTCCAATTACACCAACGAACTCGAGCAAATTCAGGGGACCTACAGCCATGGTACTTGGGTTTTTGGCGAAGACAACACTTCGGTCTTCTTCTACGCTGACACCACTACCGTTAATCCAGTACACGAATACAGTATCAAAGAACTACGCAGTAAAAGAATGGTGTTGGAAGAAGAAATTTTTCAGACCGGTGATAAACACCGCCTGACTTTCATTCAACAATAAGTCAACAGAAATAAAAAAAAGCTATCCAGTTGGATAGCTTTTTTTTGTTGTGTATACTACATAAATTTGGGATCTACCTCCATGACGTGGCCACAAGCATTGCATGTTCGCATTTGTTCGGAACCATAAAATTCTTTGAAACGCGGCAAGAAATCTTTCTCAATATTCTCTAATGGAAAGCGATAAGTATGCAGGTGATGATTGCATTTTTCGCAAAACCACATGAGTCCATCTTGTAGGTCAGTGCCTTTTCTAACACGTTCAATGACCAAACCGATTGTGTTTTCACCTCTGGCAGGAGAGTGCGGCGTATTGGCAGGTAAAAGAAACATTTCACCTTCTTTGACGATGATGTCTTTTGCTTTTCCTTCGTGTTGAATTCGAACAGTGACATCGCCTTCGAGTTGATAGAAAAGTTCTTCGCTTTCGTTGTAATGGTAGTCCTTGCGCGCATTTGGGCCCGCAACGACCATCACAATAAAATCACCAGCTTCTTTGTACAAATTTTTATTCGAGACAGGTGGTTTGAGTAAATCACGGTTGTCGTCAATCCATTTTTGAAGGTTAAAAGGAGCCAGCATGAGCAAAGGTTTAAGCGTTGAGAATGCCTCTAGAAATCACAATTTTTTGTACCTCAGAGGTGCCTTCGTAGATTTGGGTAATTTTGGCATCGCGCATGAGTCGCTCGACGTGGTACTCTTTGACAAAGCCATAGCCGCCATGAATTTGTACCGCCTCAACGGTTTGTTCCATAGCAACTTTTGATGCATAAAGTTTAGCCATTGCACCAGACTGGTCGTAATTGCGACCTGCGTCTTTATCTTGAGCAGCTTTGTACACGAGTAAACGTGCTGCTTCAATTTCTGTAGCCATGTCGGCTAGCTTGAAGGCAATGGCTTGGTGCTTATAAATTTCTTTACCGAATGCGGCGCGCTCTTTTGAGTAAGCAAGTGCCAATTCCAAACCACCAGCGGCAATTCCGAGTGCTTGCGCGGCAATTCCAATTCGACCACCCGAAAGCGTTTTCATGGCAAACTTGAAACCAAAACCGTCTTCACCGATACGGTTCTCTTTTGGCACTTTCACATCGTTGAACAACAATGTATGGGTGTCGCTCCCACGAATACCCATTTTGTCTTCTTTGGCACCTACTACGAAACCTTCCATGCCGCGTTCTACGATGAGCGCATTGATTCCTTTATGGCCAAGTTCTGGATTGGTTTGGGCGATTACTAAATATACCGAAGCAGAAGAACCGTTGGTAATCCAGTTCTTGGTGCCATTTAATAGGTAGTGGTCTCCCATATCAACAGCGGTCGTACGCTGTGAGGTCGCATCGGAACCCGCTTCAGGTTCTGACAAACAAAACGCACCAATTTTTTCGCCTTTTGCAAGTGGCACGAGGTATTTCTGTTTTTGTTCTTCTGAGCCGAAAGTTTCTAGACCCCAGCAAACCAATGAGTTGTTAACCGACATACAAACTGAAGTAGAAGCATCTACTTTGGAAATTTCTTCCATGGCCAATACATACGAAAGGGTATCCATACCGCTCCCGCCGTATTTTGGATCGACCATCATGCCCATAAATCCTAATTCGCCCAATTGCTTGACCTCTTCGGCAGGGAATTTTTGGAGGTTGTCACGTTCAATGACGCCTGGTTTGAGGACGTTTTGTGCGAAATCGCGGGCAGCTTCTTTAACGGCTAGGTGTTCTTCAGTAAGTTCAAAATTCATGTTGACTGATTTATTTTAATTTTGACAAAAATAAACCAATTCAGATATTCTTGAAAACAATTCCGAACAATAATATACAGCTCTTGGGTTTAATGTCGGGAACCTCCTTAGATGGCCTTGATATTGCGCACGTTTGCTTTGATTTTTCAAGGGATAATACTATTGATTTTCAATTACTTAACCACAAAACATTCGCGTTAACTCCGTTCCTCTTTGAACAATTATCAAAGTGCAATACGCTGAGCGCCCCCGCTATTTTTGAACTCGACCAACAAATAGCACGCTTTTATGCGCAGTGTGTGGAGGAATTTCTCACAGAATTTGGCATTGATAAAACCCAAATTTGCGCCATTGCTTCTCATGGCCAAACTATTTTTCATCGACCGGACTTGGGTTACACAACACAAATCGGCTGTGGAACAACACTCAATTACCACACGCAAATCCCAGTGATTGATCAATTTAGACAGTTAGATGTAAGTGCCGGAGGTCAGGGTGCGCCCTTGGTTCCGCTTGGAGATCAACTGCTGTTCTCTTCTTTTGCCGATGGTTTTCTCAATCTGGGGGGCTTTGCCAATATTTCAACCTCGATTGATGGCAGGACGCAGGCGTTTGATATTGCGCCAGCCAACTTGCCTATGAATCGCTGGATGAACACAATTGGTCAATCCTATGATCAAAATGGAGAAATAGCCAGAAATGGTACAGTCAATCAAACAGTACGCGATCAAGTTCTAGAACTGGCTTTTTTTAAACAAAACGGGCCAAAATCTTTGGGTACTGAATGGCTCGATTCTTATTACATGCCGCTGTTTGAAGCGCTCCCTTTGGCGCAAAAATTAAGAACCCATCTAGAAGTTCTCAGCACATTATGTGTCCAAGAATTTAACAGACTTGCGCTCAAGCGCATCTACCTAACCGGTGGCGGAGCGTTCAATACATTTTTTATCGAATTATTACAAAGCGCATTTGAAGGCAAACTTATTTTACCCGATGAAAATATCATCAATTACAAAGAGGCCATTATTTTCGCTTTCTTAGGTGCCCGCTTTCTTCGGAATGAACCAACCACAATCTCGTCGGTAACCGGCGCAGCGCAAGCCTTGAGAACGGGTACATTGCACGATTTTCAAGGTTTACTCCGTTAACATCGCCCTGCTTCCATCTAAAAAATGGTAACTTTACCACGCTGAAAAATAATTTATCAATGAAAGAACTACTCTCCAAATTTGAGAATAAAAGACCTGAGCTTGTATTTGAATGGAAAGACCCCTATACCGATGCCGAAGGCTGGGTGGTCATCAATTCGTTAAGAGGTGGTGCCGCTGGTGGCGGAACCCGCATGCGTGTTGGTCTCGATAAGCGAGAGGTTGAATCCTTGGCAAAAACCATGGAAGTGAAATTCACCGTTGCTGGTCCAGCAATTGGCGGTGCCAAATCCGGAATCAATTTTGACCCCAAAGACCCACGAAAAAAAGAAGTGCTCAAGCGCTGGTTTGCAGCTGTTTCACCTATGCTCAAGAGTTACTATGGAACAGGTGGCGACCTCAATGTCGACGAAATCCATGAAGTCATTCCCATTACTGAAGAAAATGGTGTTTGGCATCCACAAGAAGGCGTATTTAACGGGCATTTCAAACCCAACGACAGCCAAAAAATCAACCGAATTGGTCAATTACAACGCGGCGTTTCAAAAATATTAGACAATGCCAATTACAGCCCAGATTTATCTAAAAACTATGTGGTCGCAGACATGATCACCGGCTATGGTGTTGCCGCTTCCATTGCCCATTATTATCAAATTTGGGGAGGTGAGCTCGCTGGTAAACGCGTACTTGTTCAAGGCTGGGGTAATGTAGGGTCTGCAGCGGCTTATTACTTGGCTCAAAAAGGCGCCAAAATTGTCGGCATCATTGACCGAGTAGGTGGTCTCATACAAACCGAAGGATTTAGTTTTGAGCAAATTCGCGAACTTTTCATACAGAAAAACGGAAATGAACTCAATGCGCCAGAATTACTTAACTATGAAACCGTCAATGCCGAGTTTTGGAACACACCCGCCGACATCTTTATTCCTTGTGCGGGTAGCCGCATGATCACAGAAGCTCAATTAACCCAACTCATCGCGTCAGGTGTAAGCGTTATTTCCTCTGGCGCAAACGTGCCCTTTGCCGATAGCGAGATCTTCTTTGGTCCAATTGCAGAAAAAGCGGACGCTTCTTTGGCGCTTATTCCCGACTTCATTGCTAATTGTGGCATGGCCAGGGTATTTGCGTACCTCATGAGCTCCGATCTCGAACAACTCGATGATGCAGCTATTTTTGAAGATGCCAGCCAAACAATTTTCACTGCGCTTGAAAAAACATATCAAAACAATCAACAATCAAGGGGCATTGCTAAAACAGCTTTTGAAATTGCATTAAAACAACTCGTGTAAATAACCTATCGTGGAACTGGCTATTGTCATCATTTTTATCATTGGGTATACTGCCATCAGTATTGAACATACACTGCGTATCGATAAACTGATTCCTGCGTTGCTCATGATGACAATTACCTGGGCACTCATTTCATTTTGGAGTCCGGATCAACACCTGCTCACCGAACAGCTTTTGCATCATTTTGGCAAGACAACCGAGATCCTCATTTTCTTAATGGGCGCAATGGCTATTGTCGAAATGATCGATTATTTTGATGGCTTTAAGGTTGTTCAGGCATTGATTCGCGTCAAAACGGCGTATCAACTCTTATTGGTTATCTCAGTTCTTGGGTTTGTATTGTCGGCAATTATAGACAACCTAACGGCTACTATTGTATTGATTTCTATCCTGCGCAAAATGGTCGCAGACAAAGAACTACGCATGTGGATGGCCGGATTTGTGGTCATTGCAGCCAATGCCGGAGGTGCTTGGTCACCAATCGGTGACGTAACCACGACCATGCTCTGGATTGCAGGCAAAGTAAGTTCACTCAAGCTCATCGAACACATTTTTATCCCTTCGGTCGTCAACTTGGCTATTCCGTTGCTGATTGCAACGCGCATTAAAATCTTTCAACAAGTCCTCTCAACAAGTCATACAATAGAAAAATCAAAGGTTTCGAGCCTTATCCTCTTCTGTGGTCTGGGTCTAATTATTTTCGTGCCGATTTTCAAAACCATTACCCATCTGCCGCCCTACATGGGCATGATGTTTTCTTTGGCCCTATTCGCGGTATTAGGAGAGCTATTAAGTAAAAGACAGCTGAATTTAAGTTCACTCAATGAACAAGGTGGACATGTCGGCCCTACCCTGAAAGCCCTTTCGAAAATTGAAATGCCCTCCATTCTTTTCTTCCTCGGCATTCTGATGACCGTTGCAGGCATGGAGCAACTTGGTATGATTGAAAAAATGGGTGAAAACGTTTTGGCCGCGGGTATTTCAAAAGAATTGTATATTTCAGTTCTAGGCCTAGCCTCAGCTGTCATTGACAACGTGCCACTCGTGGCAGCGAGTATCGGGATGTTCAAAGATGCAATGGATGCAGATACCTGGCATTTTATCGCCTATACAGCAGGAACCGGCGGTTCCATTCTCATTATTGGCTCCGCTGCCGGCGTGGTGGCAATGGGAATGGAAAATATAGGTTTTGGTTGGTATCTCAAGCGCTTCTCTCTTGTTGCTTTGGCCGGTTATATTGGAGGTGTGCTGACCTTTCTTTTACTCTAAATGGAAACAAACTATGCTTTTTGGGTAGATTGGCTTTTCTCGCGCTTTCCTGCTTATCAAAATTTAGGTGCGCAAGCATACAAACCCGGATTAGAGCGCGTTATTTCCTTGCTCGAAACTTTACATATTGAGCACAAGAAAATACCGAGTATCCATATTGCAGGTACAAATGGCAAAGGTAGTACAGCTGCTTATTGTGCAAGTTTACTCCAAGAAAAAGGACTTCGGGTTGGACTTTTTACTTCTCCACATATTTTTGATTTTTCAGAAAGAATAAGGGTCAACGGTGAACCGATATCACAAGCGCATGTCATCGGATTTTGCGAACAATACCAAGCCCTCAAATGCCAGACGGACGCCAGTTTTTTTGAACTCACGTTTGCGATGGCTTTGGATTATTTTTTAAAAAAGCAATGTGATTATATCGTAATAGAAACGGGCCTAGGAGGGCGCTTAGATGCGACAAATATCATCGAACCCAAAGTGAGTGTCATCACAAACATTGCATTCGATCACCAAGCATTTTTGGGCGATACACTACAGCAAATCGCCACCGAAAAAGCAGGAATTATAAAGGCAAATACACCTGTTGTCATCGGTGAAAAAAGTGATGTTACCCAGCACATTTTTATACAAAAATCAACTGCTGTTTCTGCACCAATCTATTTTGCAACAGACCTTGACCTAAACATTGAAGCGCTACCTGTAGAGGGGTATCAAAAGCAAAATTTACAAACTGCTTTATTGGCCTTGAAACTTCTTGATTTCAAGTTCGATAAAGCACATATAAATGCGGCGCTTCAACACTTAAAGCAGAATACAGGTTTTTTTGGGCGTTTTCAAGTCATTTCAAAAGCGCCAATGATCGTCGTTGATGTATCGCATAATGTTGCCGGAATCCATGCTACCCTTCCTCTTATTGAGCAACAACTGAAAGGACAGCTTTATATCTTGTACGGTGCATCACAAGACAAAGACGCTGCTGAGATTTTAGCACTTTTTCCTAAAGATGCCAAAATCGCCGCTTGTGTATTTTCGAATCCCCGAAGTAAATCGATTCAAGATTGGCAAGCATTGGGTATCAAGACCATCTATGCTGATCTGCCCGGCGCTCTTCAAGACATCCAAAAACAATTGAGAACCGAAGACTTCCTTTGGATAACAGGTAGTTTTTTCTTACTATCCGATTTACCCGAACAAAAAAAGATTTTTTAGCGTATCTTTGCAGTAATGGAAAAGCAAGTCATCCTCAATGCCACCCAGCTCGAACTGACGCTCAAACGCCTTTCCCATCAACTTATCGAGACCCACGGCGACTTCCAAAACTCCATTCTCATTGGTCTTCAGCCAAGAGGCATTCACGTCACAACACGGCTCAAAAATATGCTCGAATCCATACTCGAACATCCGATTCAGGCCGGCAACCTCGATATTACTTTTCACCGCGACGACTTCCGCCGCAGAGAAACACCACTACTCCCAAGCATTACCAACATCGATTTTTCGATAGAAAACAAACGCATCATCCTTATTGACGATGTGTTATTTACAGGTCGAACCATCCGTGCAGGTCTCGATGCGCTGCTCACGTTTGGCCGACCTTCACAGGTACAACTATTGACCCTCATCGATAGAAGATTCAGCCGGGACCTCCCCATTCAAGCAGATTACATCGGCAAAACCGTCGATACACTCAGTACCGAAAGAGTAGCTGTTGAATGGCTGGAAATCGAAGGAAAAGATCAAGTATTATTATTCACAAAAGAAGCAAATGAAGCAGCTCAGCGTTGATCACCTCACAGGCATCGTAGACCTCACGCGTCAAGACATCGAACTCATTTTAGAGACTGCCGCTCGCTTCAAAGAAGTGATCAACCGACCCATCAAAAAAGTACCTTCATTGCGCGACATCACGATTGCCAATGTCTTTTTTGAAAACTCTACCCGAACCAGACTCTCTTTTGAACTTGCCCAAAAAAGGCTATCTGCAGACGTCGTAAATTTCAGTGCTGCAAGTTCATCCGTAAAAAAAGGCGAAACACTAGTCGATACGGTAAACAATATCCTGGCCATGAAAGTGGATATGGTGGTCATGCGCCATCCAAATCCAGGTGCTGCCAAATTCCTTTCTCAAAAAATCAAAGCACGTGTTGTCAATGCAGGTGACGGCACCCATGAACACCCCACTCAAGCTTTACTCGATGCATTTTCAATTCAGGAGAAGCTCGGAACTGTAGCGGGTAAAAAAGTAGTAATTGTCGGTGACATCTTGCACTCAAGAGTTGCACTCAGCAATATTTATTGTCTTCAAAAACTCGGTGCAGAAGTAATGGTGTGCGGTCCAAGTACACTTATCCCTAAATACATTGACCAACTTGGTGTGAAGGTATCACACAATTTAAGAGAAGCACTTGAATGGTGCGATGTCGCAAACATGCTGCGCATTCAGCTCGAACGTCAGGACATCAAATTCTTTCCTTCGCTTCGTGAGTACGCCGCGCTTTTTGGTCTCGATAAAGCCTTACTTGACAGTTTATCCAAAGAAATTATCATCATGCACCCTGGCCCAATTAATCGGGGTGTTGAAATCAGTTCTGATGTTGCAGACTCCAAGCAGAGTATCATCTTGGACCAAGTTGAAAACGGTGTGGCAGTCCGTATGGCTGTAATTTATTTGCTCGCCGCCAAGATCGAAAGATAAAATAGCTATTTTTGAGCAAATCCTTGCTATGAACTTTTCTGTGGATCCTCAGGGTCAAATTGTTGTCGTACATACAAAAGTTGAAAAACTCGATGCCAGCAATGCTCCTGAACTCAAGGCGCATTTCTTACAATTGAACAAAGTGGGCAGTAATTATATTGTTCTCGACATGTCTCAAACCAAATACTGTGACTCTTCTGGTTTATCCGCAGTTCTTATTGCCAATAGACTGTGCAAAGACACCAATGGCAAATTTGCACTTACTGGTCTTCAGCCAAGTGTACTCAAACTCATTGAAATCGCTCAGCTCGACAAAGTACTGACCATTGGTTCTACAACAGAAGCTGCTTTAGACTTACTTGCCAAGTGAGTTTTGACCTTTATATTCTGGGTTCAGGCGCAGCATTACCAACAAGCAAAAGACAAGCTTCTGCGCAGTATGTCAACTGCAATGAACGCCATATCCTCATTGATTGTGGTGAAGGGACGCAACAACAATTGCGTAAATTTGGACTGAAACTTCAAAAGATTCAAATCATTCTTATATCGCATTTGCACGGTGATCATTTCTTTGGCCTTCCGGGTTTGCTTTCCACAATGCATTTATTGGGTCGCGATAAAAGATTACATATTTTTGGCCCACCTGGACTTGAAAACTTAATTAGCGCAATGCTTGCAGCTGGTGGGCATCCACTGCAATTCGATCTTTGTTTCCATGAATTAACACCCGGCCCACCAACGCTTATTTTTGAAGATCGCCTGATTGAAATTTATGCATTTGCCCTCAGACACCGAATTCCAACGCTCGGTTACCGCATCAATGAAAAACCCAAACCGCGCAATCTCGATAAGCAAGCCATTGCTAACTCGGGTCTTTTGATAGAAGATTTACCAAAATTAAAAGCAGGCATTTCTATCGAAAGAGCTGGTGTTTATTACGACTTTGAAGATTATACCCTTCCCCCTCCTTCTCCACACAGCTATGCCTATTGCTCAGATACCAAACCAAGTCCAGTATATCTCGAAGCAATTCGAGATGTAGATTTACTGTACCACGAAGCAACTTTTACCCAACAACACCTCGAGCGGGCAAAGATCACTTTTCACTCCACAGCCCAACAAGCGGCAGAACAAGCACTAAAAGCAGCTTGCAAGTACCTATTGTTAGGGCATTTTTCTTCGCGCTATGACGATGCTGACCAACATTTAATTGAGGCACGAAAGATACATCCGCACGTAGCTAGCGCCGAAGACGGACTTCATTTGACCTTAGGAAAATGGTCATCTTATTTTTGAGCACTTCGGTAAAAAACGAACGCAATCAGTGCAAAAATGGCATTAGGTAACCACACGGACCAAAAAGTTGGGAATCCGACCTTAACAGCTGCAACCGTTAGCATTTTCATTGCAAAAATGTAAATGAAAATAAAAACCAGGCCAATTGCAATATTGAGTCCCTGACCCCCTCTTTTCTTTTGTGAAGCAACGGATACGCCAATAATGGTAAGGATATAGGTTGCAAAAGGAAAAGCAGTGCGTTGATGCAATTCAATTTCAAAGTCGGGCACCAATTTGGATCCTTTCAATTTTTCTCTTTGGATCGCGGCAGTTAGCTCTGTAAAGGTGAGTGCCTGTGCTGCGTTATCGCGTTGGGCCATCTCTTCAATTCGATATTTAAACGTGGTGTCTTTGTGTTGCCCATGAATCAACTTTGCTTTGGGAAAGGCATAATCTTTCTCGTAATAATCAGTAAGTTCCCATTGGTCTGTACCTGGTTTGTTTTTAGCAAAACGCGCCCTCAAAAAATAGAGCGGTTGATTGTCTTTGCTCCATTTTTGAATGGTGAGGTCATTGATGCGCTGCTCTTGGGCAGCATAATTGGAGAAATAAACCAATTCATTTCCCGGATATTCTGCTTGGTAATTATTAACTGTAAGGACATCGCGGTAATAACGCTCCTCAAAGGCCAATCTTATTTTATTGGTGCGCGGAATAATCAAGTGATTCAGTAATAAGGATAAAATCGTGATGATTGTAGCCCCAATAAAGTAGGGTCTTAGAAATCTAGCAACTGGCCTTCCTGAAAACCAAATGGGAATAATTTCGGTATTTTGAGCCATTTTTCCGGTAAACCAAATAACCGATAAAAAAATGATCATCGATGAGAAGGTATTCCCGTAATGAAGAATGAATGTAATGTAATATTTAAAAAAAATCTCTTGAAGTGGTGCTTTGTTCGAGATGAATTCACTTAGTTTTTCTGAAATATCAAAAACCACCGAAAACAACATGATCAGGCCCAGCATGAAAAAAAACGTACTGAGGAATTTTTTAATGATGTATCGGTCTATGAGTTTGAGCATTTTTAAAGCCGCTGTCCGAGTTTAGATACCACTTGGTTTTTCCAAGCCACGAACTCACCAGAAGCGATTTTTTCTCTCGCGACACGCATGAGTTCCAAATAAAATGCCAGATTGTGAATAGTGGCGATTTGTATACCGAGGTATTCACCTGTTTTAATCAAGTGGCGCAAGTAAGCTTTTGTGTAGACTTGATCAACCCATACGTCGCTACTCGGGTCAAGTGGAGAAAAGTCTTTGGCCCATTTTTCATTTTTAATGTTAATGGTTCCTTCCCAGGTATAAAGTAAACCATGACGCGCATTGCGGCTTGGCATGACGCAATCAAACATATCGACACCGAGCGCAATAGCCTCTAACAAATTAATGGGCGTCCCAACACCCATCAGGTAACGCGGTTTTTCGGTAGGTAAAATACCACAAACGAGCGCAGTCATTTCGTAGAGATCGTCGTCGGGTTCCCCAACCGAAAGACCTCCGATTGCGTTTCCGACTGCATCAAACTCGGCAATTGCATGAGCTGACGCCTCGCGCAAATCTTTGTAAGTACTTCCCTGTACAATTGGAAAAAGCGCTTGTTGATAACCGTATTTTGGTTCTGTTTGCTCCATGGCTGTGAAACAACGACCCAACCATCGATGCGTTAAGTGCATAGAACGCTTGGCATAAGCGTAGTCGCAAGGATAAGGTGTACACTCGTCAAATGCCATTATGATATCAGCGCCAATGCTGCGCTGAATTTCAATGGCGCGCTCTGGGGTAAAAAAATGATAACTCCCGTCAATATGCGATTGAAATTTAACGCCTTCTTCTTGGATTTTTCTGGAGCCTGAAAGCGAATAGACTTGGTAACCACCACTATCTGTAAGTATTGGACGTTCCCAACCAATAAATTGATGCAAACCACCCGCAGCCTCAAGGACATCTGTTCCTGGCCTCAAAAATAAATGGTAGGTATTGCCCAATATTATTTGTGCGTTGATGTCATCGCGAAGCTCTTGTTGATGCACTCCTTTTACAGAACCAACGGTTCCTACTGGCATAAAAATGGGCGTCTCTATGGTTCCGTGATCGGTATGAAGCCTTCCAAGGCGAGCTTTTGATTGCGGATCAGACTGAATGAGTTCAAAGTGCATAAAAATGTTGAAAAATACCTCGAACAAAGATACGGGTATTTAAATTCACTAGACATCTTTGTAGTCTAAGATGATATATCTACCAAACATTCAAAACGACTACTGGGCTATTTTATTTTTTAGCGGCTGCTTTTTTGCGCTTATTCAATTGACCTATGTCTTTTATTTCTACGCAAGACTCGCCTACCGACGACAAAATAATGCAACCCAAACAAGCCATTTTCCACCGGTATCTGTCATTATAGCAGCCCGAAATGAATCAGACAACCTTTACGAACACCTACCAACAATTCTGAGCCAAGATTACCCTCAATACGAAGTAATCGTTGTCAACAATCAAAGTATCGACGATAGCAACTGGATACTCACGGCTTTTGCACAACAATTTCCGCAATTGAAAGTGGTTGAAATTTCCAAAAGCCCACACTTAAAACCCGGAAAAAAATTACCCATAACACTCGGTATCAAAGCAGCAGCTTACGAACATTTTTTATTGACTGATGCCGACTGCTTACCCCAAAGCAACCAATGGATCAAACAAATGATTTCTGCCATTCAGGTCAATCAACAATTTGTTATCGGATACAGCCCATTTACCAAAACCAAAGGTTTTTTAAATAAATTGGTTCGTTTCGACAACACTTGGCAAAGTGCAAGTTCATTTGCATTTGCCCTAGGTGACCTCGCCTTCAAGGCTAATGGTAGAAATCTGGCCTATACAAAAAACCTTTTTCAAAAAGTGAATGGCTTTAAGTCGCACTATGCAATTAGCCCAGGAGACGACGACCTACTTCTTCAGGACGCCCTTCGCCATACCAAAATTGCAGTTGTCCAAGATCCTGCAACTTTTGTGCGCTCAGCCGCACCCACCACCTGGAGAGAATGGTTCAGCCAAAAAGCAAAATACCATATCAGCTCTGCGCGCTACCCCTTTATTAAGAAACTTGTGTTAGGAATATATCCACTCAGCCTGATTTTCTATTGGATATCTTTTGTTGTTTTGTCGTTTAATATGAATTACTTGCCGCTTTCGGTCAGTATTTTCATTAGCGTACTTATTTTTAAATGGTGGCTCCAAGGCCTCTGTTTTAAAAGACTCGGAGAGCAAAAATTACTGCTCTTTTTCCCGCTTTGGGATCTTTTTTACAGCATCTTGATGCCCATCATTTATTACATATCCGAAAGGCAAAAATATTACCGATGGTAGAAAACGAGCATTTATCTGAAAAAGCCAAACAAGACCTCATATTAGTGGCCTCCGCCCGGTCAGGAAGTCAGGCTGCCTATGCCGACCTCATGGATCGCTACCGGGATTCTATTTACTTTATGATGCTCAAAATGGTTAAAAATTCCGACGATGCGGACGACCTCACCATTGAAGCATTTGGCAAGGCTTTTTCGCGCCTCGACCAATACTCCCCGAGCTTTGCCTTTAGCACATGGCTTTTTAAAATTGCCTCTAACAATTGCATTGATTTCATTCGGAAAAAACGCATCGAAGTGACTTCCATAGACCGTGGTATCACCACCAGTGACGGCGAGCGTATGCAAATTGATGCCAAATCCCAAACACTCAACCCAGAAGAAACCATTATTCAGGGCCAAAGACTCGTCCATATGCGTTTACTCGTGAGCAAACTCAAGCCAAAATACCGGGAACTTGTAGAAAAACGCTACTTCGAAGAAAAGAGCTACGAAGAAATTGCAGATGAACTTAATTTACCACTAGGAACAGTAAAAGCCCAATTATTCAGGGCCAGAGATTTTCTAGCTGCCATGATGGAGCAAACAAAAGACAGCATCTAATGAACCATTTGGTTGAGCACTATTTTCCTGATCTAACGGCCGAACAATACCAACAATTTTCAGCACTTGAAGCGCTGTACACCCATTGGAATGCACAAATTAATGTTATTTCCAGAAAAGACACCGCCCATTTCTATGAAAGGCATGTACTGCATTCTTTGGCAATCGCTAAAGTTTGTCGCTTTTTGCCAGGTGCAACTATTTTAGATATCGGTACGGGTGGAGGGTTTCCTGGTATTCCGCTGGCCATTTTATACCCAGAAGTTCAATTCCATTTAGTGGACTCTATCGGAAAAAAAATAAAAGTAGTTCAAGAGGTGGCTTCAGCACTTGGTTTAAAAAACGTGAAGGCTAGCCATGCACGTGCCGAAACGATTAAAGACCGCTACGATTTTATCATTAGTAGGGCCGTAACCCAAATGCCTGTTTTTCTTGGTTGGGTCAAAGGAAAAAGTGCCAAACAAAACCTCCACGATTTTAAAAATGGCATTCTTTACTTGAAAGGTGGAGACCTAACAGATGAATTAGCTGGTTTGCGCTATCCGGTGAAAGAATTTCCGATTTCCGACTTCTACAAAGAAAGCTTTTTTGAGACCAAAAAAGTGGTCTATGTTCAGTTAGTCCCTTGATTTAGCGTTTATAAAGCAATGCCGAAGCGTAAGCTTTTATGGCTCGTTTTTCACCAAATGAATCTACTTTTTCATGGGTGGTTGCCTTTATACTTAGTTCATCAGGACCTAAGCCGAGCAGTGGACAAAGCACTTTTTGCATCTGTTCGATATGCGGATTAACCTTAGGCGCTTCGAGAATGACGGTTGCATCGATGTTTACTATACCGTAGTTATGCTGCTGCACTAATTCATAGACACGCTGCAAAAGAATTTTAGAATCGATGCCTTTGAATTGCGGATCTTGATCGGAAAAGTGAAAGCCGATATCTCTGAGGGCTAGGGCGCCCAACAAGGCGTCGCAGATGGCATGGATAAGCACATCTGCGTCGGAGTGCCCTACGGCACCAAATGAAGATGGAATTTGTATGCCTCCGATCCAGAGCGGATAACCCTCCTGGAGCCGATGCACATCGACACCGTATCCGATGCGAATATTGGGTTTGTTTTGCATCAGTTGCCCCCTAGGTTGAGTCTTAAGGTAAATCGCAATGTATTTGCCAAAGGACTTTGACGGCCATTTAGCGATGCCAAATAAGAAAAGTCGATCGCAAACATATTGTATTTGAGCGAAGCGCCTAAATTCAAAAATTGACGGTTTCCTTTGTTTTTATTTTCATAAAATACGCCACCGCGCAGCGCCAAAACGTCGCTGTACCACCACTCTGCACCTGCAGCAATATTGATTTCGGCAAGCTCTTCTTTGAGACGTGTTCCCTTGACAACTTGATAACTACCGTCTTGGTTTTGAATGTAGTCGCCATTTTCGTCTTCGGCTAGTACACCAGGAGCATCGTAAAAAGATTGCATCATGGAGGTAATAATACCTACATCACCGTTCATGCCTGCAAGCATCACGTAATCTCCATCGATTAATTTATAGATCGCTGGTGTCGGAACCAACAATCGCTGGAGGTCTAAAGAAAATGTCACTTTATTGTATTCGTCAAATTCTGCCAAGAAACTGTTGCCAATTTTAAGGTTCATCGGGATGAAATCTCGTCTTGATAATTCAGAATAAGAAACTTTATTTCCGATATTATTGATGGTCAATCCAAAGGTATAAGTACCATCGGTATTGCCTATTTTGGCATCGTCGTTGAAGTAACTAAATGATAAATCGGCTGCACCCACCACTCCTGGCTTGGTGTTGACACCCGCAACGGTTAATCCGCCGGTGAGGTTAGAATAGGCAAATTTACCATTGACGCCGATACTAAAGCGTTCAGCTAACTTGAATGCATAAGCACCGACTAATTCGAATTCACTCGGTTTGTCGTCGCGCAGCACATCTCCGTTAATATCTGTAAAAGTGATTTCTCCGAGGCTAAAATAGCGCAAAGCGCCACCTATTGAATGTACCTTATTGAGTTGTCGGTAGCCTGCCAAATAAGATAAATGTATATCATTAGTAAGTTGACGAAGCCAAGGGGTATAGGATAAACTAACTTCTGATTTTTGTTTGGCAAAACTCAACAATGATGTATTCCAATAAACTGAGGTTGAATTAGCACTAAGTGCCGTACCTGCATCGCCCATTCCACCTGCCCTAGAATCTGGGGTAATTGCCATAAAAGGCAATGAAGTTGTGATGGTATTGAGTTGCAGGTCGTTGTCGGTAACACCCGAACCGCCAGTAGGTTGCGCAAAAGCTTGGTGGCCAAAACCCAACGCAAATAATACGGTTTTAAGAAGATTTGATCGAAACATTTTCATTGAAAGGATAAAGATAGGGAATTTCTATTTGAGGAGCACAAGTTTTTCGGTTTGCTCGGCATAGGCACCCTCAGGCGTTTGAACGCGCAAACGATACAAATAGGTTCCTCGAGCCAATTCATCGCCAAAATCATCACGCCCATCCCAGAACAAGCCTGAGATTCGGAATCCGCTGGTTGGAACCTCTTGAGAGATGGTTTTGACCAAACGACCTGAGACCGTAAAGATTTGAATTTGAACATCCAAAGAAGAACATGATTGATTGTGCTCGAACATAAATTCCGTGCGGGTCGTAAACGGATTGGGATAGTTCAGAACGTGCTCGAGTACTGGCGCTTCTTTGGCTTGCACAACAAAGTTAATTTCAGCCGTGGACGAATTATTATTGACATCCCAAACTTTAAGAGAGAGCGTGTGTGCGCCGGGGCTCAGGTTTTGAAACTGGTAGCGCACTTCTCCAGACTGATAAGAGTCTAGGTCTGAAGTGTAAAAATCATTGAGTACAAATGGTTGAGCGGTTTGCCCATCGAGTACAGCAACGATGTCATGTCCAATTCCGTTACCCACCGTATTGATGCCATTTTGGTCCGCTATTTTGGCTAAAAGAACGGGGTTTTCATCAGTTACCGATCCATCGACAAATCCTTCTTGATTCATGAAAAGTTGCACGGTAGGGCCCTGATCATCGTTGACGCCATTCGGATCGATTCCGCCTACGTAAAATAAGGTATCGAATCCTTGCGCGTCAATTTGACCATTGTGGCCGTAATAAGATATTTTTCCGAAATCAATTTGAAGGGCGATATCTTTTGGAACGACAAATTCAAAATCGAAATAACCATTGGTAATGCTACTTTGGCCACGGTAGATACGATTGGTTTGTTGCTCGTAAGAAATCACGGGCGAACCTTCGTCTTGCCCCAAAGTGGTTTGGATTTTCTTTTTATCGTAGATGGTCGGTGTAAGGGTACCATTCCAATTACTGAGAACTGCGCCAGTATAGTCTTCGATGTGACCTTTGATGCGTACTTTACTCAAGGCGCGGAGCGTATCTAATTGATTGTTCGGATCAAGACCATTGATGGAGTCTGTGACAATACGGTAACGTGGCAACGCCAAGCGCAATGCAGGATCACCGATGAGTGTGAAACTGCGTTTATTTGAAGAGCTCACAGAAGCGGCGTTCTTAGTACGGCGTGCAATTTCTCCAAATTCATAAGCAGAACCGTCTGGGTAACGGTTGAAAACGCGTTCAGCTAATTTAATGCCGATATTACTATTGACGCCAAAATAGACGGATCTTGTGGTAGTTAACATCGCAATCGCACCACCAGTCGGATTCAAAAAAGCCCACTCACCTGCCGATACACGCTCAGGATCGTCAAAACGAGTAAACTCGCAAGTAGCCGAAACAAAAAGATGTAAGGCATGAATATTAGACCACGCATTGATTTGATCAATACCAACCACGCGTTCCTCAGCCAAACCAACCTCGCCTCCATGACCGATATAATTGGCGACCAAAACGCCGCGCTGAATATTGGCATCAATAGCGCTCACCATGGCTGGGAATCTTTCTCCACCGGCAGTAACTACTTTCGGGAAAGCATCCATGTACAGCTTATTGTAATTGATTTCTGGATTCAACAATTTAGCGATTTGATATTGCGGTTCTGCATCTGTGTTAATAAAATAACCCCCCTCTCGATTATCTGTCATAACCATATACTGATTGCGCCAATCACCAAATGTTTTATCGGTTTGGGTCCCCATACAACAAGAACTTGTTACCGGATAAAAATTAGAACCATTTTTCATGTAATGTTCAATTTTGTCAACCACCTGCTTGGCTTGCAAAGAACTGCTCACAATCAAGCGTCCTACGCCAATATCTAACATATCTGCAGCACTCATTGACTCTGCGTCATCGAGAATACCAAAGAAATCGTCGACAACCATTGCATCAATTTTATTTTCACTTGATGGCATTTGATAAGTGACAATATAATTATTGTTGTTGGGCATGCGGTCCTTGGGATCATAAGTGCCATCGCCAAAAAGTAAGAGGTATTTGGGTTTTAGAGCTGGATCCGAGATGAGTGCACGGTCATAAAACATCTTGACAAAACGGCGAATTGCACCCGGGTCTTGCATCCCAGAACTGAATTCATTGTAGACTGCCTGAACAGGAACTACATGAACACTCAGACCGTTATTGCGATGTAAATCTGCCAGACGATTGGCCTGTGTGGTAAAGTCTGGGTGCGTCACGATGAGGTAATCTGCAAAAGGCAGCTGATGCAAGTCCTGATAGGCAATACTTCCGACTTTTTCAGGTGTAAAATAGGAAACACCACTAGCTACTACAAATTCTTTGTAACCTGCAGCTGTTTTAAACAAGGCTTGCGCACCTTGAAACTGCAACGGCACGCGTTCAGGCTGATGTCGATCTGTGATGTCCCAAACAAAACTATTCGCATTGGTATTGGCAATCTGGTAAGCCGCAAGTACCGCATTTTGAGACCAATTGGCAACCCTGAAATTAAGTTGACTGCCAGTGAGTACAATGTTGCGCTTCGCTTGTATCAGGATGCGGTCCAAGTAAGTGACCACATTCGGATTGATGCGATTGATAGTTAGGTTTAAATTGAGGTTGCTCGTAGGGGTAGAATCAGCACAATTGAGTGTTCCGCGTTGGTAGTAAGAACCCGAAAATGGCATATTCATTTGCCCTAATATTTGGGTGCCTTTTTTGAGCAAAATCTGATTTCCACCTGCGCGTGAATCCGAAGCATAAGTAACTTGTATGCGCACTGGATCTGAGGTTACATTCGGAATGGAAAAGTTAAAGTTCTGACTTAAATTCACATCGAACTCTTCGCCGTACCAACGTTGGCCACCTTGGGCTAAATTTTCGAGGTCATTTTCGTAGACATCCCTGTAATCAAATGTGGTGACGAGTGTGTCTTCTTGCGTATCTATGGTCGGCGCTGTGGCAATTCGCAACGGTGCAATATCAGAGCCAATGTAGATAAAGTAATAGGACTGATCGCTGTATGGGTGCCTCACTTGATTAAATTGATTGCCGCCTGAGAGTTCCCAGCGGTGAGGGCCCCAACCGTAAAATAAAAGGTAGTCGTTGTCATTGAATTGGCCATCGGCCTCGCCCGCTATGAAAATGGCATTTTGAGCCAAATCATCTGTGATGGCAGCACTATTTGATTCCGGGATTACGCCTTCGCCATTGCCAAAAATATGGATATGTGCAGGGTTCAAATTAGTTGTGTTGAATCCACAATCATTTAGAAAATTCTTGTCTATTTTATAGATGCCATCTTTGTTAACAGATATACGGTACCATTTTCCGCTTGTGCTACCCAAAACGGAGGTGCTTACATAATCTTTCGGTGATAGATTGGTGTTTGGAGTGGTACGGTAAGTGAATTGTGTGATGCGTTCAAGTTGGCCATTATGCAATCTGAGTGGTGTCATGTATATAGACAACATCGCTAGACCACTTTCGGCCACCACCTTGGCATCAATGAGGGGCTCAGCTGCAAATGAGATCCCCAACTGCGCATAAATCAGTGATTGTTCTTTAGGTAATTTTTCGTACACCAATGAAAGAATTTCAACTTGCTCATTCATTTGTTTGTGCTTTTGTTGAAGCGCATAAAATGGACGGCCGTTGTCAAGTCCGAAATTCTTGACGGTTTGTAACGCATAAGTTTGTTCGGCAACTGTTATTTTCTCCGAACCGCTCCAGTCTAACGAAATTGTTTGAGACTGTGCACGAAGCATAAAAATGCTGAACAAACTGATTAAAAGGATAGACTCTTTAAAATAATTCATGAAATCTGGAGTTTTTAGCGCTAGAAAAACGTCAATTTATTTATTTTATTTGAATAAATATTCGATATTTGTAACCTTTGAAACCTGAATAACGTTAAGATTGTTCGTGCTAAAACCAACTTTCGTGAAAATAGTCAACCCGCTTCTAGTTGCCAAGCTAAGCCTCATTACCTTGT
>JBJTNX010000236.1:0-5637 GCA_046074325.1 Sphingomonadales bacterium | reverse complement strand
GAAAGGAGAAGTAGAAATAATTTTTTCATGCGTGCTTATTTTTTTGGTCTTGCATACGAAAATCGTTCCACACGTTGCGGAAGTGCGTAGCCGTCGAGGCCATTGATGGCAACAACCTTGCCTTTATCGAGTTGCAACCAGTTGTCTGGGCCCAGCAATTCTTCTTCATAGAACAAAGCTTCTATACTTGCAATGACGTGAATACAGCCGTTTTCTTCAATGAGGTATTCGTTGACGTATTTGCAAAGCAATTTGATGGGGCTCCCTTTTACAAAAGGCACGGGGCAGCCACCATGGTAAACGGGTTCGAGGTCGGTGACGTCAAATTCGCTGATTTCTTCTGGGTAATTGGCCGAGGTGTGGTGGGCATCTGCGATTTGGTCGGCGCTGATATGGTTGACCGAGAAATATCCGTATGCTTTGATGTTTTTGTAGGTGTGGCGCGGCACAGTTGTTGGCCGCAAAATAAAACCGATTAGTGCGGGATCACTACCTAAGTGCGTAATACTCGAGAAAACCGCCACATTGGTTTTCCCTTCGTTGGAGATAGTGGCAATCAGGTTTGCAGATTTATAGCCGGTGCAACTGTTAATGAGGTTGAGGCGCTCAATGCGGCCCATTTTTTGGATTTCGGAACGGTCTATTCGGATCAATGACATAAAGATGGTTTCCCTTTACAACAAGCGCAAACTAGAATGGTTTGAAATTCGGGATCAAAAAGAAAAGCCCCAATTGAATACTCCATAGCCGGTCTAGTTGGTAGTCAATGAGGGTTTGTTTTTGGTATTTGGCGCAAAGTTGTAATGCAAAGTCTCTGGAAAAAAAGTAAGTAGGGCTAAGGCCTACTTGAAAATGGATCATGTCGTCGCCGCGCAGCAAGAATTTGTCTTGTAAGAGTGGATTGCGCAGGTGCGTGAGGCCAATACCCACAGAACCATAAAGATATAGTGGGGAACGCATGTTGCGGGTAATGCGCAGGAGGTCTTGGCTAAGGGTAAGATTGCCGTACAAGAGTTTAGAATCGGAAAGCGTGACACCCCCAAAGTCTAGGCCGTAGCCGTGGTTTTGGTCCGATTTGTACAAACCAAGTGTGTAGCTTGCAGCGGTTTGTTGAAGGCCCGTTGCGGCCCCAACCTGTAGCTGACCAAACCAGGCATCCCAACTGCGGGCAAACGCTTGGGCATGCGCCTGCTGCCCAAAAAAGAAAAGGAGTAAAATGCCGATTAGACCTTTCATATTGCTAAATTTAGTCATAATTACCAAATCCTTGCTATGAAAAGTCCGTTCAAATTACGTTTGCTTACATTCGGAATGCTTTGTTGGCATGCATTTTATGGTCAGCTCGAAGTTACTTGGCAAGCCCCAATTACCGTTGCTGCATCGTCTTTTGGTAGCACCAAACCGAGAGTCGTGCTCAATGCAGAGGGTATGCCAGTGGTGGTTTTTGGAAAAAATAACGGAGAATTGTACCTGTCACGGATGGTCTCTAATGCATTCGGTAGCCCTATTCAACTTGCCAGCAGCGGTCAGGCGTATGTCACCAACTGGACCTCCGCAGATATCAGTGCAAAAGGCGACACCATCATGTTGGCCTATAAAACTTATCCGTTAGAAACAGGCGCAATGTACTTAGCGCGCTCTTTTGATGGTGGTGCGAGTATCTTCGATACCCAAGAAATAGCACACCAACAACCCGGTGTTGCTTGGCTTCCTTCTATCAAACTAGACGAAGCTGGACATCCGCACGTCATCTACATGGGTCATGACCAAAACTGGACCAACCCACAATATTATATCTTGCATTCCACAAATTGGGGGGCTTCATTTTTGCCTTCACAACCAGTTACAGCTGCAATACCGCAAGAAGCTTGTGACTGTTGTCCTGCGGAGCTTGTTTTGGCAGCCAACAAGCAAGTTCTTCTCTACCGCAACAACGATCAAAACCTCCGCGATATCTACGGTGTTTATTCCAATGACAGCGGTTCGAATTTTTTGAGTGCTTGCAATACCGAACAACTCGACTGGCTGGTCACGAGCTGCCCTTCAACAGCCCCAGATGGCGTCATTATCAACGATACACTCTGGAGCGTTTCGGCCAGCAAAGCTTCTGGTGCCTACCGCATTTATCTTTCCAACGCGTCATTAGATAGCCAAATAACGCGCTTGGCGACAGATTCGCTAGTGGGGCCTGCCCAACCCAGTGGCAATCAAAACCACCCCAGAATGGCTGCATCTTCAGAATTTATCGGCATCACTTGGCATGAAAACACAGGTACCAATTACGATGTATATGTATCATTGGCCAGTACTAGTTTTGCTGAGCAACTTTATAATTCCAAAGTTTTGGTCTCGGACAACCAAACAGGTAATCAACTCTACAGTGATTTGGTGCTACGGGGCAACGAAATTCATTTGGTTTACCAAGACAACGGTTCTGGCACTGTCGTCTATCGAAAAGGCACAATAGCGCTAACAAATAATTTAGTAGAACCTGTAAGTGGGCGCGTGAGTTGTTGGCCAAATCCGGTGAAAGACATTTGTCAGGTTCAGTCCACAAGCCCTATTCAAAGCATAGCACTCTACAATGAGGCTGGCCAACGCATGGCAAGTTACACCTATCCAGCAAACCAAAGCACTGCACAACTCCACTTGGCCATGCTGCGAGCAGCCAAGTATACTTTAAAAGTGCAAACAACTGCTGGGAATTTTACCCTTGAACTTCTGAAGTTGTAGCTTGCACGTAAAAAATTTACGTCCTTCTGTACTACCTTCGTAAAAATATTTTTGAATATGATCTTCTACCTTACACTCGGCTTATTGGCACTCGTGCTTATCTTATTGATAGCCATCTACAATAAAGTGTCGGCGCAATCGCGCACCAACACAGAACAGCTCATTAAAGAAATGCTGGGTGCCCAGTTCAAAGAAAACCGCGAAGAATTGGCCTCCGCGCTGCGCCAAAACCGCGAAGAACTCAGCAAAAACGTCAAAGACAACCGCGACGAACTCACGTTGGCCCTCAAAAACTTTTCTGAAACCATGTCTTCAAAGCAAGGCGAGCTCTTGAAATCAACAGAAGAAAAGCTCGAGAAAATGCGCGAAACCGTCGACGAAAAACTACACAAAACCTTAGAAGAACGCCTGGGTCAGTCATTTAAATTGGTTTCGGAGCGTCTAGAAGCCGTTCAAAAAGGCCTCGGTGAAATGCAAAACCTCGCCAGTGGTGTTGGCGATCTCAAAAAAGTACTCAGTAACGTCAAAACCCGCGGCGTACTCGGAGAAATCCAGCTGGGCAATATCCTCGAGCAAATAATGGCCCCAGAGCAATACGCTGCCAATGTCAAAACCAAAAAAGGCTCCAATGACCACGTCGAGTTTGCCATCAAATTACCGGGCAAAGACGACCTCGGCCAAGAAGTGTATTTGCCTATAGATGCCAAGTTTCCGCAAGAAGACTACGTGCGCCTGCAAACCGCCTACGACGCCGCCGACATTGCCGGCATTGACGCCGCCAACAAAGCGCTCGCCAACAGCATCAAGAAATTTGCCAAAGACATCCGAGACAAATACATCGACCCACCATACACCACTGATTTTGGTATTATGTTCTTGCCCATCGAGGGCTTGTTTGCCGAAGTCGTGCGCCAACCAGAACTGGTGGCTACATTGCAACGCGAGTATAAAATTATTGTAACGGGCCCTACCACCTTGGCCGCTATGCTCAATAGCCTCCAAATGGGCTTCAAGACCCTTGCCATTCAGAAGCGCAGCAGCGAGGTTTGGCAAATTTTGGGCGCGGTAAAAACCGAATTCACCAAATTTGGAGTGGTCCTGGATAAAGCCCGCAAAAAAATTGGTGAAGCCGACTCCGAACTCGAAAAATTGGTTACCACCCGCACCAATCAGTTGATGTCCAAGTTGCGCAAAGTCGAAGAATTACCCGCCGCCGAAAGCAGTCAGTTACTCGACGGCAGCGTAGAGCCTTTGGATTTATTGGATGAGGATGCCGACGATTTATAATTAGCGCCGCAAGTATTCAGCAGCCGTGAGCACTGGAATACTGGCTTTGCTGAAGTCTTTTTTGTTGCGCGTAATCAGCACGTCTGCCCCATTTGCAAGTGCAATAAAATACTGAAAACCGTCTTCAATGTCTTTGAAGTCTGATGCCAAAGCCAATTCAATTGCTTTGTCGTCGAGTGCTAAAATTGTTACCAAAACTTTGAAGCGTTGTAAGTAAATTTTCGCATCGGCCACCGGGTAATGCTTTGCGATAGCATAGCTGGCGTTGGCAAAACTCAGGGCCGAAATTTGCAATTTTACTTCTCCTTTGTCTGCAAGTGTAAAAAGTGCTTGTGCGTCTTTGACAAATGGTTCGCGTCCTGCCAACAAGTCGATGACAATATTAGTGTCCAAAAAAAGCGTTTGCATCAGGCGTGTTTTTGAGCTTGATACATTTGATAGGCTTTCTTATCATCAAAATCTGTAGGTAGGAGACCTGTAAGTTGCTCCACTAATGGACTCACCTCGTTTAAAACGGGTTCTTCCAAAGCCAAAGATTTCAGGTAGGCCTCGATCAATTTAGATAAACTTAGTTTTTGCTGTTTGGCATATAACTTTGCTTGATCAATCGTTGATTTTTCTATATTAAGCGTAAGTTTGGTATGCATGACAATTCGTTTTACGTGTAAATTTAATAAATTATTACGTAAAACTTCTGCCTTTAAAATTGAATTTGGTAATTTCATCTACGTGTTTTTTATTAAAACACGATTAAGTCGCTTTTATTCTACTGCGACCGCCTTCTTCGATTGCCGATACAAATAGCTTTCGTAGATAAAACGCTTTGCGAAGCGCACTTGCTTATCGGAATTGATGAGTTTCTTGAACACATTGGCATTGACCCCAAAATACTCATAGCAAGAGCCATCGGTAAAGGTAATTTCGAGTAAAAGCCCTTTGTGACGAAAATCGGCTATGCCGCATTCATTGATGGTACGCTGGTATTCTGGCAATTGCGCTGCTTTGGTTTCAGGGGCAATGCTCACCAAAAAATGATAACCATCTACCACCTGACGCCCCATTTCTTCGGCTTCTTCTTTGAGCGGATCTCCATCCTGAAATTTATCGGGATGCCACTGCTTGACCAAACTTCGGTAGGTCTGCTTCAGCGCCGCAAGCTCTATTTGGTTATCAATCTGAAAGAGTTTTTTGTAGGCGTTGATGCGTTTCATGAATCTGTTTAAGGGCGCAAAGGTAGGGATAGAAATCGGTTGATACGGCATTGGGCTTGCAGCAATTTCCTATATTTGACTCAAACCGACACTATGAAGCCTCATTTTATCCTTTTCTTGCTCGCTTTTTCATTCAGCACAGCCACCTTTGGCCAGTCCAAAGAAGCCCTGAATTTAGAGATTAGTAACCTCAAGGCACAAGTTCAAACCCTCGACCAAAAAAACCAAGAACTGGTGGTCAAGACGGCCACCCTTCAAAAAGACATCGAATTTCTACAGCGTCAAATCGACGAACTCAAAGCCCAGCGAATCGCGAGCCCTATGCCTCCTGCCACCAACAACGCTCCATTTCCAGCAGGCTATCCAACCACACCCAGCACCCAACAAGCACCACCACCGCCGCCAC
>JBJTNX010000235.1:0-6705 GCA_046074325.1 Sphingomonadales bacterium | reverse complement strand
ATGTTGGGCCTCGCCTTCTTGACGAGCGAGGGGTGTGTTGCATTCGGGGCAGTGCTCAATAAATACAATGCGTTGTTGACGCTGGCGCAGCGCCAAATTAACACCCACTATTTTAGGAATGATTTCACCGCCTTTTTCGACCTGAACGGTATCGCGTTCACACAAATCGAGTTTTTGTATTTGATCGGCGTTGTGCAAAGAGGCGCGCTTAACGGTTGTACCGCCCAATTGGACAGGTTTTAAATTAGCAACTGGTGTAATGGCGCCGGTTCGTCCGACCTGAAAACTAACCGACTCCAGAAGTGTTTCGACTTGTTGGGTCTTGAATTTGTATGCAATGGCCCAGCGTGGCGATTTGGCGGTGAGTCCGAGCAGGTCTTGCTGCTCATAGGAATTCACCTTTAGCACAACCCCATCGATGTCAAACGGAAGCTCGCTGCGCTGTTTGTCCCAGTAGTGAATGAAATCCATGATGCCGGCAATGCTGTTCGTTTTTTCGATCATGCGTTTGGCTGGGTCTGGCACTTTAAAACCCCATTCTTTGGCCAACATAACGGCTTGGTAATGGCCGAGCGCCTCGGATTTAAGACCGTAGACCCCATAGAGGTAACAATCGAGGCCGCGCTTGGCCACTTCTTTAGAGTCCAAAAGCTTGAGCGTTCCAGAAGCGGTGTTGCGGGGATTGGCAAAAAGCGGCTCTCCCTGGGCCTCACGCTGCGCATTCAGCGCCTCAAAATGCTGTTGTGGCATGAAGATTTCACCGCGAATTTCGAAATCTGCCGGAACAGCAGCGTCGAGCACGAGGGGTATCGTTGGAATAGTGCGTACGTTGGTAGTAACGACCTCTCCTTGTTCGCCATCGCCTCTTGTGAGGGCCTGCTGCAGCCGACCGTCGAGGTATTGGATCCCGATGGCCACGCCGTCGTATTTGAGTTCGCAAACAAATTCAGAAGCCTCGCCAAGTGTTTTCTGACAACGCTCTGCCCAATCAATGATGTCTTGCTCTGAGTAAGAGTTCGACAAAGACAACATTGGAAAACGGTGTTTTTGGGTCTGGAATTTTTTGGTGAGGTCACCTCCTACCCTTTTGGTTGGGCTATTTTCATCGGCAAACGCCGGATATTGTTGTTCGAGGTCTTCGAGTTGCTTGAGCAGTGTATCGAACTCAAAATCAGAGATGGTAGGCGAATTGAGCACATAATACGCGTGGTTGTGCGCGTGTAAAGCCGTACTTAAAGCTTTGATTTGTGCTGCAATTGCGGAATTTTCCATTAGATAAAGTTAAGCTTTTTGCGCTAAAATCATGCGCTCTTTTCCTTGTAAATCGCAATAAATTTGGACGTTTTTAAAACAGGCCTCACTGAAAAGCGCAGCGGTTTCTTTGGCGTAATTCTCGTGTATTTCGAGCGCTAAATAACCATCTTTGAGCAACTTATCTTGGGCTATGATCATTATTTGTTTGTAAAAGCGCAGCGGATCTTCGTTGGGTACAAACAAGGCTATATGAGGCTCGTAGTCCAATACATTGGGCGCCATTTGCGCGGCCTCTTCTTGTGGAATATACGGTGGATTCGAAACCATTAAGTCGAAGCGCTTCTGGGTTTGCCAATTAAAAATATCTCCGTACTTAAAAACTACCGATAAGTTATGGAGCGCGGCGTTTTCTTTGGCAAGTTCAAGCGCATCTTGGGAGAGCTCTAAGCCTGTAACCTCTGCTTGCGCAAACGTCTTTTTGAGCGCCAAAGCAATACAGCCAGAACCCGTGCATAAATCAACAATGGATTGGAAGGGCTTTTCTTGTCGTACAATTAAATCAATCAGTTCCTCGGTTTCTGGACGAGGAATGAGTGCCCTATGATCAACTTTTAATTTCAAATTCGCAAATTCGACTTCACCAATGATGTATTGAAAAGGTTCGTTGGCTTGCAAACGCTTGACAACCGAGCGAATTTGCAATAAATCTGATTCGGATAATCTTTCATCGTTTTTAAGGAGGATATCGCTTGTAGACCAACCAAAATAAATGTTCAAAACCGTGGTCCACATTGATTTGCATTCGGTCGGTGAGAACAATTCAGCTAAGCGTTCAAAAAAATAGGTTTTAGCGCTCTGAACGCGGTTATCGGCTACAAACATTTAGTTCTTTTTTTGGCGCAATTTGATAAACGGCTTGATTTTTTCGTTTTCGATCAGCACTGTAAGGTTGTAATATGCAATTTTCCATTGGCCATTTTCGAGAACGCAAACACCGCTTCCACGGCAACCTTCCATCCAGGTTTGTAGGTCCTCATCAAAATAAGCGACCTGACCATCGGCTGCGAAGTTCCAATGTCGATTGCTGGGCTTGAAATCCCAGGCCTTGCCTTTGTCGAAATAGGGCTTGCTAAAGGCCATGAACTCAGACTTGGTCCAGCGCTCATTTGGAGCGGTTCCTAAAAAAATAAAATTGGTACTGGTGTAAGAAAAGTAGGTCTCAAAATTGGCCTGAGCAGCTGCTATATGCCAGTTATTGAGCATTTGATCTAAAGGTTGAACTGCATTTGGCGCGCCCTGAGCAATACCAAAGAAAGAGACGCAATTGAGCACAAATCCAAAAAGGTAATTTTTCATGATTTTAAATTTTAAAAATGGAACGACACCACCCATTTTATAAAGCGTCTAACTTGAAAACACATTTGCCTTTGATATACGTACGCCAAGCATAATTCTGAACTTGGCCTTGAACGCCATTCACAGGGTATTCGAAGACGGCTAAAGTTGCATCTTTGCCCTTTTCGAGCGTTCCAGTGTGCTTTTCTTGAAAAGCAGCAAAAGCAGCGTAGATGGTCATGCCGCGCAAGATTTCTTCCATAGAAAGCGCCTCTTTTGCCGACCTATTCAATGCCGCGCTTATGGTGGCAAAAGGATTGATTTCTTCTACCGGGAAATCGGTGCCCAAGGCAAGCATACCAAACTGACCTAAAAGTGTTTTGTAGGCGTAAGCGCCTTTCATGCGCGCTTTACCCAAACGTTGTTCGGCCCAGTCGGCATCGGAAACCGCATGCGTGGGCTGCACTGACGGAAACACGGCAAAATTGGCAAATTTCTGAAAATCTTTGGGGTCTAATACCTGCGCGTGTTCTATGCGAAAGCGGTGGTCTGGTTTGCGGCGGTAAATTTGCGCGTAAACAGACAAGACCAACGCATTTGCAGAATCGCCAATGCTGTGCGTATTCATTTGGTAACCGTGCTTCAGGCAAAACTGAGCCAAATTGCGCATGCGTTCAATGTCTGTTAGTAACAAACCGTGGCTTTCGGGGTGGTCGTGGTACGGTGCTTTGAGTAAGGCACCTCTGGAACCCAGCGCGCCGTCGGCAAAGCACTTGAAACTGCGTATGCTCAGGTTGTGAAAACGGTAGCGGCCATTTTTCTGAACAAAAGCCCGGTTTTGAGGCGTATCCATGAGCATGGCGTACAAATTAATTTTGAGCTTTTTGCGATCAATCAATTCTTTAAACCAAGCAATGTGCTCAAAATCAATTCCGGCCTCGTGTACGCCGGTAATGCCATATTGGAGTAGTTCGTCTTGGACTTGCAACAAAGCCTTCAGATAATCAGCCTTAGAGAAATCAGGAATAAACGGCTGCACCAAATTCATGGCGTTATCGATCAGCACCCCTGTTGGCTCGCGGGTTAAAAAAACCGTTTTTTGATTTTTACTTCCTTCTAATTTTGAGTTGACAAAGATAATTTCTCCGCCTTTTAGGTATTTGATTTGGTCTAGTGCCTTGCTTTTTTTCAATAAAAAATCATTTACCAATGCTGCGTGACCATCGACGCGATACAAACAAACAGGAATATTGGGAAACAAACGATTGAGCTCCTTGTTGGTAGGCATTTGTTGACCAGCCCACAGCGTTTGATCCCAGCCCTGCCCCACCACACACTTGAGATTGGGATGCTGTGCTTTGTATTGTTCACAGCGGTGAACAAGCTCTTGTTCAGAGCGCACGCCGCGTAAATCGACCCCGAGCAATTGCTTGGCATACATGAGCATGTGCCCGTGCGCGTCTGTGAAACCCGGATACATTTCTTTGCCTTGCGCGTCGATGGTTTCATCGGAACGGTATTTATTGAGAATTTGGCGTTCTGGACCTACTTCCACGATTTTACCGTTTCGGATGGCAATGGCGTCATGGATGGTGTTGTTTAAATCGAGGGTATGAATTTGGGCGTTGTGAATAATGAGGTCCACTTCTTGGCCTTTCATACAAGACGCTAAGGCGAAGAATAACGATAAAAAGTAAAATAAATAACGCATGCTTAGAATGGATAACCGATACCAAAATTCAAATAATTGGGCAGGAATGGACGCGGCATAATGGCCTTCACTTGCTCGAGACTCATGTTGAAATACTGCATGCCTTCTTGGTAATAGGTTTCGCGATCCTTGAAATCTTGGAAAACCCAACGCGCACCGGCTGCAAAAGCCGGGTCGTAAACCGGAAAACCAACATCGAGTCTGAGAATAAAGAAGTCGAGGTCCATGCGCAAACCGATACCCGACGAAATTGCAATTTGGGGAATAAAGGTCTGTACATTAAATTGAGAACCAGCCCTTGAGGCGTCTTCGCGGTAGGTCCAGATATTTCCAAAATCAGTAAAAATGGCGCCTTTAAAAGTAGCGTTGAGCTCAAATCGGTATTCCAATGAACCGCCGAATCGGATGTCGCCAATTTGGGTAGCCAAGCGGTTGGTGTCGAGGTGGTATTTATAAGCACCAGGACCAAGTGCACGGGCCCGCCAACCGCGGTTGTCATTGGAACCGCCGCCAAAGAAACTGTAGTCGTATGGCATAGCAGTCTGAGAATTACCATAAGACAAACCAGCGCCTGCATGCATGCGCAAATGCAGCGTGGTTTTGTTGAGCATACGTTTTGAAGCTATGAGCTGATTGTCTAGGCGGACAAACTGGGAATAAGGTTGTTTGCCTAATAAATACTGCCCATTCAGGGTATCTTGCCGCGCCCTAAATGCATAGAGCAAATTACCGGCGGCGTCTAGGGTACTATTGAAATAGAGCGTTCCGTTGTAACGCTTTTTTTGCCCGGGCTTATCGTCTTTGTCTTTGTTGGAGTATTCGTAGGCAAACTTAAAATCTTGCCAAATAAATTGGTTACTATAGGTGTTGTACAAGAATAAATCGTTAATTTGATTGAGTTGCGCTTCAAAAGCGGCAGATTTTTCAATGTTGACGTATTTGATGACCGAAGCACCAGGTAAACCCATCTGAAAAACTTGGGTTTTACCCACTAAAAATTTCCAAGTGTAATTCAACTGAAAGACGCGTCGGTCAAAAATATTGCGCTTTTCAAAATTGAGCGCTGCGCTAATGACCGTACGCGGTTTTTGGCGCTTGCCAAGTAAGGTAACAGGCGTTGGAAACAAGCCCGGTAAGTCGAGTTTAAGACTAGGGCCTAACTCAAAAGTATTGAAGGTACGACCCGCCACAATAAGTTGCTCACTGGCGCTGGCATCAAAGACGGGGGGCTGCGATTCAAAACCACCGCCCAGAGAAAAGGTGAGGCGCTCGGCGCCACCAAATAGATTTTTGTTGGTGTAGTTCAAAGAGGCCGCCGCACCGAGTAAACCAAAGCTCGAGGTAAAGCGCGGATCAAAAGCCCAGGATTGTTTTTTGGCAGGCTCTAGGTAATAATGCACATTGAGTTGGTTACTGCCAGGTATTTCTTCAATGTATGGTTTTACAGACGAAAAAACGCCGAGTTGCACCAAAGAACGGTAAGAGCGGTCAAGGTAGTATTCTTTATAGGTATTGCCCTGCTCTAAATAATTTTGCATCTCGAGGATATCTGGGTGTATCCAAGGGTGATCACCGTTGAAACGAAGCGTCATACTACGCCAGTTGCTTTTGGTGCCGTAAGGTACTTTGAGGTCTGCAGCTTGTTTTTTGGAATACGCCAGCTCTTGGTATTGGCGTTGTTGCAAAGTTTGCAAGTATTGGGGCTGCAAGGAATCGTAGAGGCTCAGCCCTCTTTGGGCAATTTCATTGGCAAACGTACCTTCGACCTGAAGGGTGTCGGCCAAATGGAAATAGACCCGGTTGATTTTTGTCTCGCGGTAAGGCACGCGCACCAAGCTATCCGGATTGACTGCCGAGGGCACCATGCGGTCCTCGAATTTCACCATCAAAAAGACGGTCATGTTTTGTCGGTTGGTATCTGCTGCAAACTGAATACTGCCGCTGTTGAATTTGTAAACGCTTTCGTCGCGCATGAATTTGGCAACGCGTTCGCGGTAATCAGAAAGGTAGTCAAGGTCAAAGGGCTTACCAATTAGTGGATGTTCGCCAGTGGGCTCCGATTCTTTGCGGATGAATTTTTGATGAAGGTCTCTAAGCAAGCGCGGACCACTGTAAGCAACGGAGTCGATGATGTAAACCGGACCTTCGTCGATATGATAAATAGCCTGAACACTGCGTTTTTTTTCGTTGTAGGCGAGTGACGAGCGCACAGTACCGTAGTAGTATCCTTTTTTGACTAAATAGCGTCCGAGTTGGTCTTCGTTTTTTCGGTGCAACAAGGTATCAAAAACAACGGGTTTTTGGCCGTATTTGTATTTGAGTTTTTCTGCCCAAATGGCTTGTTTAAAAGTGCTATCTGGCAGTGCTTTGTAACGGTAATCTTGCTTTTGTTTGGCCAAAGCGCG
>JBJTNX010000234.1:0-14504 GCA_046074325.1 Sphingomonadales bacterium | reverse complement strand
CTTGTTGGAAGTCTTTAGTAAGGTACCAAAAAAGGGTCATGGTTCCGTAGAAAAACCAAGCATATAGGTATTGAAATTTGTGGATTGAGTGGTATTCGGAGTGTGGTGAAAAACGCAACATAAACACCGGCGGGTCAATGTCTTCGTCGTGGTCGGTAACATTGGTGTAGGTGTGGTGCAATACGTTGTGTTGGATACGCCAGTTACGGGCACTTCCACCTAATAAAATCATAACGTTGCTAACGAGGGTGTTTACCCATTCTTTGCGAGAATATGCGCCATGGTTGGCATCGTGCATAACAGATAATCCCACACCTGCCATGCCAAAACCCATTACAAACCACAAGCCGTAATAGGCAAGTGTTGGAAGTTCTTGCCAAAACAGAAAGCCATAGGGCGTCATAAAAAGCGCCAACAATGCAAAGGTTTTAAACACCATTGCTGCATTAGCTGTCTTTGAGATGTTGTTTTCTTTGAAATAGGCGTTTACTCTGGACTTGAGTGTTTTATAGAATTCTGAATTGTGTTCTTTAGAGAACTGAACGGGTGAATAGGTCATTTAGCAAGATTAGGTAACAAAGTTAAGGAATAAAAGCAGTAAATGTCGAAATAGGCATTTAATTCATTTATGACAAACCTTGAAGCGCACAAAGTTTGTTGTAATGATTGTTTTGTGCTAGCAATTCAGTGTGCTTACCTTTTTCCACTACAGCGCCTTTGGACAAGACAATAATTTCGTCTGCATTGCGCACCGTGGAAAGACGGTGTGCGATCACAAAAGACGTTCGGTTCTCCATGAGTTTTTCCAGCGCTTGCTGTACAAGATGTTCGGAGGCAGTATCCAGAGCAGACGTGGCTTCGTCTAAAATGAGAATAGCAGGGTCTTTGTAAACAGCCCTAGAAATAGCAATGCGTTGTTTTTGACCGCCAGACAATTTATTGCCACGTTCTCCAAGTATGGTGTCGTAGCCATTTTCTAACTCCATGATAAAGTCATGCGCGTTTGCTACTTTGGCAGCGGCAATTATTTTATCCAGATCGACAGTTGTTTGACCAAAAGCAATATTTTCTGCAACGGTCAGGTTAAACAAAAAGGATTCTTGACTAACCACTCCAATTAAATTGCGCAGTGCTGAAACCTTTAGTGTGCGGATATCATTACCATCGATTAAAATGGCGCCAGAACCCACGTCATAAAAACGAAGCAGTAAATCCATTAAAGTAGATTTGCCGCTGCCCGACTCACCGACAATTGCCACTAAACTACCTTTTTTAACCTCCCAATTTAATTGATTCAGCACAGGCTGATCTTCGTAAGCAAATGTCACATTTTGAAAGGCAATTGAATTATTAAATTCTTTCACCTCTTCACTTTTGGGCATATCTACTATCGTGTCAACAGCATTGAGTAAACTATTGATGCGGTCCTGTGAAGCTTGTGCTTTGGTCATGTTGGCCATATTGTTTGACACGCTTTGAATGGGCCGCAGAAATTGAGAAAACACAATAATGTAGGTCAGGAAGACCTCGCCGGTTAGGCCGATTCCTTCACCACTTAAAATGAGGCGACCACCAAAAAAGACGAGCGCCAACAATACTGTTGCGCCTAAAGTTTCATTGACTAGAGGCGAAAGGTCGCGCTTGCGAAAAACCCGCGTCGCTAACTTTTGGTGTTGACTGTTTTGTTCGCGAAATTGTGCAGCAATGAAAGGTATTGCATTGAACGCTTTGATGACCCGAACGCCGCCTAAATTTTCATCCATAGAGGCGTATAAAAACCCGAGTTGTTCTTGGGTTTTTTTGGCGGTTCGCTTCAAGCTTTTACCTATTCTGGAAATCACGAATGCCGATATAGGCAACAGTAGCAAGGCCGTCAGTGTGAGTTGAGGGCTCATGTAAATTAATGTAACCAAGTTGATTAGAATAGCAAGGGGCTCCCTAAAAACCAATTCTAAAAGACTAACGACAGCAACTTCGATTTCGTTGACATCGCTGTTCATTCTAGCCATCAGATCGCCTTTTTTTTCATTACTGTGGTAAGCTAAAGGCAGGCATAAGGACTTTTCAAAGAGCGCAGAACGAATGTCGCGAACGACGGTCATGCGCAATTGAGATTGTGTCCATACAGCACCGTAGCGAAAAATGTTTTTCAGTAAGAAAGCGAGAAAGACACTTACACAAACAAATAATAGCGCAGCCTTGGGGTCCGATTTCACTAAAATCGACATTTGATAATTATAGGCGTCTTGCACAAAATCAACCATTCCAGACAAACCATTTTGCCAATGTGGTTTTTGAACTACAGGTAAATCTTCGGGCCGCTTGAATATGAGTTGCAAAATGGGCACAAAAAGAACAAGGGACAGTAAATTAAAGATGACAAACAATAAATTAAAAAGGATTGTTGCCCATGCAAGCCCTTTGTATTTAAAAGTGTATCGATATATTTCTTTGTAATAAGACATTGATACAAAGATACATTTTTGTTGACAAGAGGGCTTGCACCTCAAGTATTCTTACCTTTGCAACATGAGTTCTATTCGTCAACAAAAAATAGAGGCTGTTATTCAGGCCGAATTGGCTACTTTTTTCCAAAGACAAGCAAGCGACATTTGTCTCGGTTCAATGGTTTCTGTAACTGTAGTTCGCATTACTTCTGATTTGAGCTTAGCCCGAATCTATTTAAGCATCTTTGCCGGCCCCGACAAACAAGTTGTTTTGGAGAATATCCAAGCCAATCGCGGAAAAATTCGTTTAGAAGTTGGCAAACGCCTTAAAAATCTCCGAAAAATTCCAGATTTGGTTTTTCACATTGACGATTCTCTTGATTACGCTCATAAAATAGACGAACTTCTTAAGAAATAAACGATTAAATCCGCGTTTTACATAGCGAAACGATACCTTTTTAATCGGTCCAAACGATCAATTGTCCGCATTATTTCTCGTATATCTGTTGTGGGGATTGCCGTATGTGTTGCCGCAATGGTCATTCTTCTTTCGGCATTCAATGGCATCGAACACATGGTGTCCAAGCTATATACTTCTTTTGATGCGCCAATTACGATTCAACATCAAAATCGCAAAACATTTTTTTTGAGTCAATTAGACCTGAAAAAAATGGCGAAAATCGAAGGGCTTACTTTTTTGAGTAAAGAACGCGAAGAATTGGTGGTGGTGCGCAAAAAACAGCGCTGGGTCAATGCTACCTTACACGCTGTGGATCCTGTGTTTTTTAGTGAAGCAAATGTTGCCAAGCACTTGATTAATGGTGTTGGTTCAGGCGCTTTTTCACAGCCAACATCGGTTTTTTTAGGAGCAGATCTTTTTTCCAAACTAAAATTAGGCCTTGACTCAGACCAAAACGATGTGCTTATTTATGCGCCAAAACAAAAGTTGCGCATGCGGCTCGGCAGCAATCCTTTTCAAACCAAGCAATTTTTTGTTGCGGGCGCCCTCAACTACAATCAAGAACTCAACGGAACGGCGCTATTATGCAATTTCGATGCAGTTACAGATCTCTTTGACCAACAAGGCGCCCTCACCAGGGTTAACATTTATGTTTCAACTAATGCAAATATTTCCAAGGTACAAGCAGATGTACAAAAGGTGGTTGGCAAACACTTTAAAGTACAAACGCAATTTCAAAAGAATGAGTTGATTTACAAAACCAGTCAGTCTGAGCGCTTGGTGGTTTTTATCATTTTGCTTTTCGTTTTTGTATTGGCTTCGTTTAATTTAATAGCTGCTCTCACGATGCTTATCCACGAGAAGCAAGGCAATCTCGAAATTTTAAGAGCCATGGGAATGGGTGCAACGTCTCGGTTTTTAGTGTTCTTTTTTGAGGGCCAGTTGTTGGTTTTTCTCGGGGTGTTGTTGGGGCTGTTTTTGGGCTTACTCCTTTGTTGGACGCAGCAAACTTTTGGCTGGTTAATCGTGCCAGGTGCCAATGTGCCATTTCCAATTGTTTACAAAGCCAGTGACTTTTTAAGCATATTTCTCGCCTCCAGTATTTTAGGATTTCTATTTACCTATTTTCCTGTGCGCTTTTTGCTCCCAAAGCAATAGGTAGGCAGAAGCAAAATAATTTTGGTTTTGCAGGGCTATTCAAATAAAATCTCGTATATTTGCGCCCGAATTTAAAAGACAAATGATGTCATCAATCAAAGGAAAAATCTCTCAAGTAATCGGTCCAGTTGTAGACGTCCGATTTGAGCGCGGCACAGCGCTACCCAACATCTATGATGCTTTGGAAGTATACAAAACAGACGGTTCGCGCGTTGTTTTGGAGGTTCAGGCACACGTTGGTGAAAATGCAATTCGTGCGATTTCAATGGATTCCACCGACGGCTTTACCCGCGGAATGGAAGTAGTTGCAACAGGTATTCCAATTAAAGTTCCAACAGGCGAGCGCATCAAAGGTCGTTTGTTTAATGTTGTTGGCGAGGCAATTGACGGCATCAACACAATGGATAACGCAGAAGGTTTGCCTATTCACCGCGAGGCACCGAAATTTGACCAGTTGTCTACGGCAACTGAAATCCTATTTACTGGTATTAAAGTAATTGACCTTATCGAACCTTATGCAAAAGGTGGTAAAATTGGTCTTTTCGGTGGTGCGGGTGTAGGAAAAACAGTACTTATCCAAGAATTAATTAACAACATCGCCAAGGGCCACGGTGGTCTTTCTGTATTTGCAGGTGTAGGTGAGCGTACCCGTGAAGGAAACGACTTGCTTCGCGAGATGTTAGAATCTGGCATTATCAAATATGGTAACGATTTTATGCACTCCATGGAAGAAGGCGGCTGGGATCTTTCTAAAGTTGACCTCAACGAAATGAAAGAATCGAAAGCGACCTTCGTTTTTGGTCAAATGAACGAGCCTCCAGGAGCCCGTGCTCGTGTTGCGCTTTCAGGCCTTACTATTGCCGAGTACTTCCGCGACGGCGATGGTGAAGGACAAGGAAAAGACATCCTTTTCTTTGTTGACAACATCTTCCGCTTTACACAAGCAGGTTCTGAGGTGTCTGCACTACTTGGACGTATGCCTTCTGCTGTAGGTTATCAGCCTACTTTGGCTACCGAAATGGGTGCCATGCAAGAGCGCATTACCTCAACTAAAAATGGTTCAATTACATCGGTTCAAGCGGTTTACGTACCTGCCGATGACCTTACCGACCCGGCTCCAGCAAACACGTTTGCTCACCTTGATGCCACAACGGTATTGTCTCGTAAAATTGCCGAGCTTGGTATCTATCCAGCTGTAGATCCACTTGACTCAACTTCTCGAATTCTTACACCAGAAATTGTTGGTGAAGAACACTACGCTTGTGCACAACGCGTGAAAGTAACCTTACAGCGCTACAAAGAATTGCAAGATATTATTGCCATTCTCGGTATGGACGAGCTTTCAGAAGAAGATAAAATGGTTGTTCACCGCGCACGACGCGTGCAGCGTTTCTTGTCTCAGCCATTCCACGTTGCTGAGCAGTTTACCGGAATCCCTGGTGTTTTAGTTGATATCCAAGATACCATCAAGGCATTCAACGATATCCTCGACGGTAAATACGATCAATATCCAGAAGCTGCCTTCAACCTCAAAGGTGGAATCGAGGACGTTATTGCTGCTGGTGAAAAAATGTTAGCTGAAGCTTAATTATGCTATTAGAAATCATCACTCCCGAAAAAAGCCTATTCAAAGGCGAAGTGAACAGCGTTAGTTTGCCTGGTCTTGACGGTGTGTTTCAAGTATTGAATCATCACGCACCTATCATTTCTTCTTTGAAAAGCGGCGAGTTGCGATTCGAAGCAGCCAATACTGTTGAAGCCACTGAATTCCTACAGGTTTCAGGAACTGCTGTTAGCGTTCAAATCAAAGGGGGAGTTGCTGAACTCAACAACCAAAAACTCATCGTTTTAGCTGAGTAAACAATACGAAACAAATACACAAAAAGGGATTGGGTCAACCACTCCCTTTTTTTATGAAGTTTTCCGCAAAAGATTGCGTATTTTCGTTTAACTAAATGACTACCACTTCAAAATTAGATCTTCAAAACATCCCGCGCCATGTTGCCTTTATCATGGATGGCAACGGACGCTGGGCTAAAAGCAAAGGGCAGCACCGTTTATTTGGCCATGCGGCTGGTGTTGAATCTGTCAAGGAAATCATCAAAACTGCGCGCGAACTAGGCATTGCCTACCTCACTATGTATGCGTTTTCCACTGAAAATTGGGCGCGTCCAAGTGAAGAGGTAGAAGGCTTAATGAATTTGTTGGTAGAAGCCATTTCAAATGAAGTCGATGAAATGCATCAGAATGGCGTTCGTTTATTAACCATTGGCGACATCAAAGGATTACCTGGAAACTGTTATCAGTCTCTGCAAGATGCCATGCAACGAACAAAAGACAACCGCGCACTAACCCTTGTACTTGCACTCAATTACTCTGCACGCCAAGAAATTTTACACGCCGCTCTCAAAGCCCACGATTTACTACAAAGTGGTTCGGTTTCAGCCGGAGAATTGACAGAAACAACATTCTCTAGTTTATTAAACACTAAAGATATTCCTGACCCCGAGTTACTCATTAGAACCAGCGGTGAATGCCGCATTAGTAACTTTTTGCTTTGGCAATTGTCTTATACAGAGTTGCTATTTACAGATACCCATTGGCCAGACTTCAGACGCGATGCACTCATAGATGCAATTGCGAATTACCAGAAGCGCGAAAGAAGGTTTGGCATGGTTTCAGAACAAATTCAAACAACTAAATGAAGAAATTAATTTTGGCATTATTTCTGGGTGCAACAAGTATAATTTGGTCTCAGACACCAAGTAGCCTTGGTGCGCTCACATTTGATTATGCGAACCCGCAAACCTTTGAAATCGGGCCTATTCGCGTTATCGGTGCCGACAACTATGACCATCAAGCAATTAAACTCATTGCAGGGTTGCGCACGGGTCAAAAAATAACACTACCAAGCCAGCAAATCAACAAAGCCATTCAAAATCTTTGGGCAGAAGGTCTTTTTTCGGATGTAGCCATTTATGCCGAAAAAGAGATTTCTGGTGTGGTTTATATGGTAATTGAACTGAGTCCAAGACCTAAACTTTCTAAATTTAGATTTGAGGGTATCAATAAACGAGAGGCTGATAAACTTCGGGAAGAAATCAGTTTGTATGCTGGAAAAACCATTACCGAAAACTTGGTTTTTGAAACGAAAAGCAAAATCAGGGGCTATTACCGCGATAAAGGATTTTATTACGCAAAAGTCAATATCAATCGCCAACAAGACACTCTTATCAATAACTCTGAAATATTTGTCATTCAAATTGATAAAGGCATTAAAATAGGCATCAAAGAAATCGAATTTGTGGGTGTTACTTCTGTGCCTATTTGGAAGCTTCGAATGGCCATGAAAGACACCAAACAAAAAGGGCCACAACGCATTTTTAAGCGCTCTAAATACACAGAGAGTAGCTATGCCACAGATAAAAAAGCGCTGATGGCTAAATTTAATGCTGAGGGCCTCCGCGACGCTTCAATTATCAAAGACACCGTCTACATGCTCGATCAAAAGAACATGAAAATCCGCATTGAAATTAGCGAAGGCGAAAAGTACTATTTTGGCGATATCGAATGGATTGGCAACGCTAAATACAGATCGAGTTTCTTGGATACCGTTTTGGGCATCAAACCAGGGGATTTATACAACAAAGATTTGTTTAATCAGCGTTTGTATGGAAATGGCGATGGCCGTGATATCTCTTCCTTGTACATGGACCGCGGCTATTTATTTTTTCAAATACAACCAGTAGAAACAGGTGTTGCGGGCAATAGAATCAATCACCAAATCCGCATTATTGAAGGCAAAGAAGCGCATATTGGCGTGGTTACTATTCGCGGCAATACCAAAACCAATGACCATGTTATTTTGCGCGAGATACGCACCAAGCCGGGTGACTTATTTAACAAAGCCGACATCATGCGTACGCAGCGCGAACTTGCGCAACTTGGCTTCTTTGACGAGCAAGGTTTTCAAGTGAACCCACAGCCCAATCCTGCAAATGGCACCGTCGACATCGAGTATGTCGTGGTTGAAAAATCCAGCGATCAAATTGAACTTTCAGGCGGTTATGGTGGTGCCGGCCCAAACACTTCGGGTCGGGTAATTGGAACGCTAGGATTGTCATTTAACAACTTTTCTACAAAGAATTTTTTCAAAAAAGATGCCTGGAGTCCGCTCCCTGGTGGCGATGGCCAGCGCCTGACTATTCGCGCTCAGTCTACAGGTCGCTTTTATCAAGGGTATAATTTCTCATTTACAGAGCCATGGTTAGGGGGTAAAAAACCAAACTCCTTGACATTCTATATAACCAACTCTTCTATTTCTACAAATGGATTGCTGCGCTCTAATGCCAATTACAACGGCATTTCTATTTCTGGCGCAGGTGTTGCAATGGGACGCCGTAAAAAATGGCCAGATGATTATTTTGTAGCCAATTACGAGCTCTCGTATATGTATTACGATGTACAGCAATATTCTTTTTTCCCGTTGTTTCAAAATGGTTATGCCAATGACATCTCTTTGAAATACACCTTGCAGCGCAGTTCCGTGAGCGCGCCAATATATCCACAAAACGGATCCAACTTTACTTTTTCAGCTAAGGCAACAGCGCCCTATTCACTTTTTGAGAAGGATAAAGATTATTCAAGCATGACGCAGCAAGAGCGCTACAAATACCTGGAATATTTCAAACTCAAATTTACTGGGGAATGGTACACACCGCTTAGTGCCGATAAAAAACTCGTTTTGATGTCGCGTTTTGGATTTGGCTACATGGGTGCATACAACAAAGCCAAGGGGATCTCTCCTTTTGATCGTTTTATTATGGGTGGTAGCGGACTTACCGGCATGGGTGCCAACCAAATAGGGGGCCGAGAAATTATTGCACTGCGCGGCTATGAAGACCAAAGTGTTTCGTCACCTGGTGGAGACCCGATAGTTGCAAAATACACGCTTGAATTGCGCTACCCTATCTCACTCAATCCGCAAGCAACCTTTTATGCGCTTTCTTTCTTGGAAGCCGGCAACACCTATCCGAGTTTTGATAAATTCAATCCGTTTAATGTCAAGCGAACTGCCGGTGTGGGAATTCGTGTTTTCTTGCCAATGTTTGGCATGTTGGGTCTGGACTACGGCTTTGGTTTTGATCAGCTCGATAGCTGGTCTTCTGGCCATGGCAAAGGCTCTGATTTAGATATCAAAGCAAAAGGGTACTATCCAAAACTCACGTTCACGATCGGCATGAACCTAGGAGAATTGTAGCTTTGACAATAAATTGGTAACTTCGTCGTTCTTAGCACGCAAATGAAACACATGAAATACCTTCTTTGACTTGTGTTGGTTTTGGGCATGCGATTTGTCAGTGCGCAGACCTACGCGTTTATAGATTCTGACTATATTTTAGAAAATGTTCCAGAATACACAGAAGCCAAAGAACGCCTAGACAAAATGGCCGAGCGCTGGACCAAAGAAATCGAAGAGCGCTACGCCACTATCAAAGACCTCAAAAGCAACTACGACAGAGAAGAGGTCCTTCTTCCAAAAGAGGAGCGAGAAAAAAGAAAATTAGAAATAGAAAAGCTAGAACAAGAAGCCATTGACCTCCAAACACAACATTTTGGGGCTAATGGCGACTACTTTCAAAAGCGCCAAGAACTTGTCAAACCCATTCAAGACCGTGTTTTTACGGCTATGAAAAAGGTAGCTAAACGAGAGGGATATGCTTTTGTTTTTGATAAAGCCAATCAAAGTAACTTGCTCTATGCAGAAAAAGAATTCGATATCTCAGATGAGGTACTCGAAGAAATGGGAATAACTAAATAAATATAACAAATGAAAAATGTATTACTAGGTCTGTTTGTAGCTATAGGTTTTAGCACTTTTGCCCAGACTAAAATCGGACACGTAGACTCTCAAAAATTACTCGATACTTTGCCTTCTCGCGATATAGCTATCAAAAAATTGGATTCAATGAAAACTGCTGGCATGCAAGAATTGCAATTGATGGATTCCGATTTTCAGAAAGCTTACCAAGATTACATTAACAATCAAGCGAGTAAGTCTCCAGCCGAGCGTCAAATCATAGAAGGCCGTCTAATGCAAAAACAACAAATGCTAGAGGCCACTCAAGCTTCTCTTGAAGAAGGTTTAGCTATCATGAGCGAAGAACTCAACAAACCGATTTTAGACCGTGTTGAAAAAGCAATTGAAATTGTAGCTGAACGCAAGAAATTAAATTACGTTATTGATGTATCTGCAACCTTGTATTCTAAAGGTGGCATCGATATTACCAACGAAGTCATCGTCGAGCTTTTATTGCTCGATGCCGCCGCAAAAAAATAAATACCTTTTTTGGTATTCAAAAAGGGCAACCATTGGTTGCCCTTTTTTCGTTAGTTTTGAATGGTGAAAATACAAGGTCCTATAGGTGTTTTTGATTCCGGATACGGCGGCTTAACTGTTTTGAAAGAACTGACAAAACAGCTGCCAAACCACGACTTTGTTTATTTTGGGGACAACGCTCGGGCACCATATGGCAACCGGTCTTTTGATGTTGTTTACGAGTTTACACTCGAAGCCGTAAAGTTTCTATTTGATCAGGGCTGCCCATTAGTCATTTTAGCTTGCAATACAGCCTCTGCAAAAGCGTTGCGCACGATTCAACAAAAAGATTTGCCTCAAATGGCACCAAACAACCGTGTGCTTGGTGTTATTCGGCCGAGCGCCGAAGTGCTCGGAGAGCTCACTAAAAGCGGCCATGTGGGCATTTTAGGAACGGTTGGCACTATTGCTTCCGATTCTTATCCAATAGAGCTGCATAAATTTGCACCCAAAGCCCATGTACATCAACAGGCATGTCCAATATGGGTGCCACTCATAGAAAATCAATTGCACTTGCATCCGGCCGGCCAGCAGTTTATTCATGAAGATATTGCGCGCCTTAGGGCGCAAAACGATGCAATTGACACGATTTTATTAGCGTGTACGCATTATCCGGTATTGCAAACGCAAATTGAAGATATAGTAGGGCCGAGTGTACAAGTCATTCCACAAGGGCCAATTGTTGCTGAAAAATTAAAAACTTACTTAGAGGCTCATCCAGAAATGGAAGAGCGCTTGACTAAAAATGCAAGTATGGCTTTCTACAGTTCGGAAAGCCCGCGCGTTTTCAACGAGAAGGCCGCTTATTTTTTAGGCAAAGAGGTAAATGCACAACACCATAGCTTTTAGTTGGCAGCCCGACTGAGCTCCATTAGCAGCTGTTCATTGAGCGCTTTTTGCAATTCGGGGTGTGCTGCATAATAGTCAAGACTTTTTTTAAAGGCTTGTCTTGATAAGTGTTCTTTTTTAAGTACGCTGTTTACAGATTTATCTAAGGCTCCTTTATATTGACTGGGCACCCCATATTTGCTTTGAAAATAGGTCTCAATTAGCGTAATTTCTTTGACAACAGCGCTCATTTTCTTTAATGGTAGAATACCTTTGGGCGTCTCTGTTGTCTGACAAGCACCCAACAACAGCAATAATAAGATCAGGCTAAAAGGTTTCATCGTGGCTCAAAAAGAAGACGTTGGCCTAGGCTACTTTCTATAATTTCTCCGTTGGCATAGACGCAATGGCCATTCACATAGGTGCTGTGGATTTGGTGCGAAAAAGTTTGGCCCTCAAAAGGTGACCAACCACATTTGTAGAGCAATTCTTGTTTGTTAACGGGTACTCCGGGCTTAGGCGAAACCAACACTAAATCTGCGGCATAACCCTCGCGAATGTAGCCGCGGTTTTGAACTCGAAATAAAGTAGCAGGCGCATGGGCCATTTTCTCTACAACGCGTTCAATACTAATAAACCCTTCATTGGCTTTTTCAAGCATAGCTAATAGGGCATGTTGAACGAGCGGTCCGCCAGATGGCGCACTTGCATAGGGATTGTTTTTTTCTTCTATGGTGTGTGGCGCGTGATCAGTTGCGACGACATCTATGCGGTTGTCTAAAAGAGCTTGCCAAATGCCGGCTCGGTCTTGGGCTGTTTTAACAGCTGGATTCCATTTGATGAAGTTACCCTTACTAGCGTAGTCCGCATCCGAAAACCACAAATGGTGAATACAGGCCTCAGCGGTAATCAACTTTTGTGCAAGTGGCAGTGTGTTGTCAAACAAGTTGGTTTCTTTTGCCGTTGAGATGTGCAAGACATGAAGTCGTGCGCCGTGCTTTTTTGCCAAGGCGACTGCCTTGGAGGAAGACAAATAACAGGCCTCCTCACTGCGTATGAGTGGGTGCGCATCAATCGGAATTTCTGCACCATACTTTTCTTGATAATAGGTGAAATTCGCACGAACGGTAGCTTCGTCTTCACAATGGGTGGCGATGAGTGCTCCCACACGAGAAAACAAGCCTTCTAGAACGCTTTCTTTATCGACAAGCATATTTCCTGTGGAAGAGCCCATAAACACCTTTACGCCGCAAATTTTAGAGGTGTCAGTTTAAAGCACCTCTTCTAGGTTGTCATTGGAGGCCCCCATGAAAAAAGAATAGTTGGCAATAGCATGCTGAGAGGCAATGTGGTATTTGTCTTCTAGTAATTCTTGAGTGAGTGCATTTGGAACCGTATTGGGCATTTCCATGAAGCTGGTAATGCCGCCAGCTACTGCCGCTCTTGATTCTGTATAAATATTTCCTTTGTGAGTAAGCCCCGGCTCTCTAAAATGGACTTGGTCGTCGATACAGCCCGGAAGAACATATAAGCCACTCGCGTCAATTTCATTTACTTGTTCTGTAACTGAAATGCTGGCGCCAATTTTTTGAATTATACCCGCAGAGAGTAGGATGTCGGCAACATAACTTTTGCCCTCGTTTATAATAGTGCCGTTTTTGATTAAGGTTTTCATTTCCATTTCATTTTGCGCATTTGCCAAACACCAAAGAATGCTTCTTTAAAAATACCTGTTGACATTTTTGAGTCACCTGCAACCCTATCGACAAAAGTGATGGGTATTTCTTTGACCCTGAAACCCCGTTTGATCGCTGCATATTTCATACATATTTGAAACGCATAGCCTTTGAAGGGAATCCGATCTAACGGAATGGAAGAAAGCACAATATTGCGATAGCATTTAAAGCCCGCGGTTGTGTCTTTGATATTGATAAGTAAAATGAGGCGGACGTACACACTTGCGAAATAACTCATGAGAATGCGTTTGGCCGGCCAATTGCGTACTTTACCGCCTTTTACATATCGAGATCCAATAGCACAATCTGCGCCTGCTTCGCAAGCGGCCACTAGCCGTGGCAAATCAGAGGGGTTGTGCGAGAAATCACAGTCCATTTCGATAATGTATGTGTAGTCTCTGCTCAATGCCCATTTAAAACCATGAATGTAGGCGGTGCCTAATCCAAGTTTTCCTGGTCGTTTTTCAAGAAACACCTCTGGGTGTTTTTCCATTAGCGCTTCGATCAAATCGGCACTTCCGTCAGGAGAATTGTCGTCGATAAAAAGAAGGTGATATCCTTGTTGCAGCCCTAGAATGCTATCGACCATTTTGCCGATGTTTTCGCGTTCGTTGTAGGTCGGTATAATAATGAGGGTTCGCGGGCTAGCCATATCTATATAGGAACGAAATTAGCGAAGAAAAGTGACAAAAAAAAACCGCCTCGAGGGCGGTTTCATTATTTGTGAGAAGGTTTTATGCTTCTTCTTCTTCGTCGTCATCGCCGGCGTCGGCACCTTTAACAGCACCACGAGCCATTTTGACAGCAACAACTACTGCGTTTGCAGGGTCAAGGAACTTAACTCCTGGGATTTCAATGCTGCTTACGCGAATCGACTGACCAATACGAAGTTTGGTGATGTCGAGTGTGATTGCGTCTGGCAATGCACTTGGCAAACCAACGCATTGTAATTGACGGAAAACGGTCATGAGTTTACCACCAGCCATAACACCACGAGAAGAACCAGTGATGCGAACAGGTAATTTAACACGAACCTCTTTGTTCTCATTGAGCTCATAGAAATCTACGTGCTGAATGGTGTCTTTAGTTGGGTGTTGTTGTAATTCACGGATGATGCCAACTGCTTTTTTGCCTTCGATATCGAGTGCCACCTGAAATACATCAGGAGAAAAAACGATTTTGTCAATGGCTGTTCGCTTTACTGCGAAGTGAGTTTGCTCACCTTGTCCGTAAAGCACACAAGGAACTAATCCTGCTCTTCTAGCTTCGGCAGCGTCCTTTTTCCCTACGTTCGATCTTACCGAACCGCTCAATTGTGCTGTTTTCATGTTTATTTATTTATGAGATTATAAAATGCGAACTAATTGACTGATTATTTACCATTCTGCGAATTACATCTGAGAATAAGTCAGCAACTGACAATACTCTGATTTTATCACTTTTTTGACTTAAAGGAATTGTATCAGTCACTATCAACTCCGTTAATTTTGAATTTT
>JBJTNX010000233.1:0-9728 GCA_046074325.1 Sphingomonadales bacterium | reverse complement strand
AATTCTTTGCCTTCAAATTCACGGAAGATGTCTCGTGGTCGTTTTTCAAAAATATTTGCCAGTGTATTGAGACGGCCTCTGTGGGCCATCCCCATGACAAAGTACTCCACACCAAGAGAGGCTCCTTTGTGTACAAGTGTATCAAGTGCCGGAATAAGACCCTCGCCACCTTCGATGGAAAAGCGTTTTTGCCCAACAAATTTTTTGCCGAGAAATGCCTCAAAGCCTGTAGCTTGATTGAGTTTTTCGTAGATTTTCTTTTTTCGTTTCGGGTCAAATACCGGACGGTTACTGAGTTCTATTTTGTTTCGAAACCAGTCGATGCGCTCGGGGTCGCGCATGTACATGTACTCGATGCCGATTGATTGGCAATAAGTAAGTTCTAAATGAGCAATGATATCGGAAAGTTTTGCTGCTCCGATACCGATTTGCTCACCTGCCTGAAATACTTCATTGAGGTCTTGTTCTGTAAGTCCAAAATGCGCAATATCCAGGGTAGGTGTGTGTTTGCGTCGTTCGCGCACAGGGTTGGTACGCGTAAAGAGGTGTCCGCGGGTGCGGTAACCGTTGATGAGGTTGATGACTTTGAATTCCTTGACAAAATTCTCTGGGATGCCGCCTTGCTCATAGTTGGTTTGCGCAAATTCAAAACCTTCGAAGAATTTGGCCCAACCGATATCGACACTTGTGGGGTCTTGGCGGTATTGTTGGTAGAGGTGATCTATGGCAGAAACATCTGCATTGCCTACGTAGGAAACTTTATCCATGTTGTTATCAAATTACCTTACAAAATTACGATGTCCGTTAATGTAAGATGAAGAAATTGTGAAAGATCAAAAGCGCTATTTCTTTGTTTTTGAACAAAGCGAATTCAGGCGCGTTTGAAGCATATGAATGACGCCATTTGCCTTGTATTTCCACAGCAGCTTTTCGAGCTGCATCCTGCCTTTGCGCATGCATCTATATTTTGGTTGGTAGAAGACGAACTCTTCTTCAAACAGCTTCCGTTTCACCGTAAAAAATTGGCCTTTCATCGCGCTTCAATGATTTACTACGCAGAATTATTGCGGAGTAAAGGTAAACACGTGGTGCACTTACGACATGACCAAGCAGATTTGAGCCAAATTTTTTCGGACTTGAAAAAACAGTGCCGGTCTGTTCATATTGTGGACCCGACTGATTTTTTGCTTGAAAAAAGAATTCGTCGGTTTGCTGTTCAAAACGATTTGACCATTCGGTGGTATGAAAATCCTTCCTTTCTCAATTCAAGAGAACAAAACCAAAAATTGCTACCTGCCAATGGAAAGCGGTTTTTGATGGCGGATTTTTACAAAAAGCAACGACAGCGTCTAGGCATCTTGTTAGCGCCCGATGGCCAGCCCATCGGCGGACGCTGGAGCTTCGATACAGAAAATCGCAAAGCCTTGCCCAAAGGTATGGCCTTACCAGCGTTCCCCACCTACACCAATGTTTGGTCAATAGAAGCCGAAGCACAAATAAAGCAGGAATTCCCTGAAAATTCCGGCGACCCTGATTTAGCATGCTATCCGGTAACCCATCAAGAAGCGAGGGCCGCATTGACTTTTTTTGTCACAAACAATTTAGCCTTATTTGGCCCCTATCAAGATGCCTTTAGCACGCAGTCGTGTTATGTATTTCATTCCAATTTATCCACGGCAATCAATGCAGGTTTGCTGCTTCCTACAGAGGTCATCAAGGCGGTCACTGACGCCTACGTGCAAGGCAAGGCTGAAATCGAAAGTGCCGAAGGATTTTTGCGTCAGGTGATCGGATGGCGGGAATTTATCCGGGGGGTCTATGAAAATGCAGGTGTCAAACAACGCACCACTAATGCCATGAATCATGAGCGCAAACTCGATTGGACGCAAATTGGTAGTTTGTCATTTATGCAAGCCACCCAACAAAAATTAGAACAGCACGCCTACGCACATCACATCGAGCGCCTGATGCTTTTGGGTAATTTTTTCTTTCTCTCGGAATTTCATCCAGACGATGTCTATCGATTTTTTATGACGCATTTTATGGATGCCTATGACTGGGTGATGGTCCCGAATGTCTACGGCATGAGTCAATACGCCGATGGTGGCCTAATGACCACCAAACCCTATTTTTCGAGTTCGAACTATCTCAAAAAACAAGGCTTCAAAACGGATGCCGATGGCGCAGCACTTTTCGATGCACTTTTTTGGCATTTTGTCGACAAACACCAAGAGCGCTTGCGAAAAAACTTGCGAACTGTGCAAATGGTAGCCAATTGGAACCGCATGCTACCCGAAAAAAAAGCGACCCACTTAGAGCGGGCCGCTTTGTATTTTCAAAAAGGAGTTTAATCCTTATAATTTGACGATGCGTTGCGTGTATTGCAAACCATTTTGGCTCATGCGCACTTGATAAATACCCGCCTTTAGGGTGGAAATATCAATTGTATTTAGGCCGTTCTGTACTTTTTCTTGTCTGAAGACTTGCTTGCCATTGATATCTAGAATAGCAATGTTATTCACGTTTTCAAGGTCTTTTAGGTCTACGAAAAGCAACTCATTGGCCGGATTTGGATAAATCGCAACTTGTGATAAAGGATTATCATTGAGGCCAGCTCCTGATGTGATATTGATACTGTAGTCTTCGGTTTCACCGTAAGAAGCCGGACCACAAGGCGTAATGGCGCCGTCAGGCTGATACGAAATACGCACACGCATGCGTACCGTTCCTGTATATGATGCCAATGGAACAGTGACGTTAAATACGTTTGACCAACCGGCAGCCACCAAAACATAAGCGACTTGTTCGCCTGCGTCATTGAAGTCAAAATCATTGTTGTAATCTATCCAAGCAGCAATTTCGTCGTTGGTGTATGCCGATGCTTGTGTATTGTTGATAATTGCCGGCGTAATGGTGAGTGTGTAGGTGTTACCTTGCGCCAAGGAAGTGCTTGTGCCTGTAAAGTCAGTATAGCCGTTATTGCCACAAGTAGAGGTATTGTTAATGGTATTGAAGCTAACGGTGTTGATGTATTCATCACAAACGCCGCTGGCTGTACACGGGCCGGTTACTTGTGCTACAACAATGTAATTGTTTTTGGTCTCAACGTCAGAACCCTGGGCATTTGTAGCGGTAAGGCTTACCGTATACTGACCTACGTTGTTAAAGGTAATTTGTGGGTTTTGGCTGCTGGCGTTGGTGCCGCCTGCATAGGCCCAACCCGTTGCCGGGCTAACTGACCAAGCCCAAGAGGTTGGGATACCAGTCGATAGGTCTGTAAAGCTAACTGTTGTGGCCGGTGTAATATTGGTTGCACTCGCGGTAAAATTAGCAACAGGCGCAACAGGGGTTGTGGGTGTACACGGATCTGACGAACCACCAAAAACCAACACGTTGAGGTTGGCAGGGTCGAGCCAAGGCTTGAGTTGCTCGGCGGCAGTGGTGCCGTTGTTGGTCCAGTGGAAGGCCATTTTGCCATATTGATCTGGTGCAGATTGCGCCGTGCAATACGATGCACCTCCAGTGAGTGTGCCAATGATGTTTCCGCTGGCTGCATCAAATAATGGGGAGCCCGAAGATCCGCCTTCAGTAACGCCATGCCCATTGGCATTGGCTGTCCAGGTTACGCGCCAGTGCGACCCCGTAGCGGAGCCCCATTGGGTAGAGACGGTGTTGCCTGAGAAGGTCGAAATCTTTTTGATGTCGCCGGCTGGATGATGAATGCTGGCACCGCCTGTGGTTGGGGTTGGACTGGCATTCCAACCGTTCCAATAGGCATTGAAGTTTGCAGACTTCAAATTCGTAATGACCGTATTTTCGTTATTGGCGTTGCCCAACTTCACCAAAAGGAAGTCTGAGCCCGAGTTACCGCCGCCATCTGCTGCATCGGCAATGCGCATGCAACCCGTGATAAAGTAATTAGCGAGTGTGCCTGCTGAGGTCGGATTGGTACAAGTTGGCGCTTCGTAGCGGAAATAGAATTTCCATTGGTTCATATTAGCAGTGGTTGCATTAACGCCACAGTGTAGGGCTGTTAAAAAGTAAGGTTTGCAATCTTGAGCGGTGTTATTTACCAATGATCCCGAACACCATCCGGCTTGGTTGCCTTCCACAACATAAATGCGTGCCACGCCGCGCTTTTCGTCTTGCCAGGTGTCGCCGACTGGTGAACAATTGACATTCACCTCGCAAGGATCAGACTCATTGATTTTTTCTTGACCTCCAAAGCCTGTCGAACGGTAGTTGTACATAATGCGATCGATGTAGATTTCGGATGGCGTTGTGTAGGCAGGTTCTGTAAGGGTTAGTACGTGGGTTGTGCCTGCGCACAAGGCTGCATTTTGCATTTGGTGTGTCTCGACATCTGCGCTTGTGAGCAACGGATGGACGTCCTGACCATATAAGTTTTGAATGCGCAACGTGCTACCGCCGTGCAATACAAAGTGCTCAAATAAATAACTAATGGCCTCTGCTCCTGAAGCCGAAACAATGACCTGCCAAGTGCGGCTTCCGTCGGCATTGGTGGTCCAGTAACCACTATTTTGAGGGTTCAAATGCGTTGGAATGGCTACGCCGATTCGGTAAAGCACGCCTTGTTTGTCGCGCATTTGGTCCTCGACGGCAAGTTCCATGAGATTCGGTGTTTGAAGTTGAATGGTGGGAATGTTTTTCCCGAGGGTTAGCTTAGAAGTCTGGGAGAGACTTTCTTGTGCCCACACACTGAATTGGAGGCTCAAAATGAGCAATCCGTAGCGTAGAATTTTGTGCATAGTTTGAAGAGTTTATAGTAATTTCATCAAAAATAAAATAATTCCTTCAAAGAATAATGTACCGGATCTGTTTAGTTGAAGATGAGCAAAGTTTGCGCGACATGATCGCGCTGAATTTGGAGTTAGAAGGCCATAGCGTAGCCCTCTTTGATGACGGTGCTGCCGCTCTCAAGGCTTTTGAGGGCCCCCTTCACTTCGATTTAGTCATTTTAGACGTCATGTTGCCGCATGTTTCGGGTTTTGATTTATGTAAAGCCTTGCGTCAGCACAGCAATGTTCCGGTTTTGTTTTTGTCAGCGAAAGGAACAACGGCAGATCGGGTCGCTGGCCTCAAATTAGGCGCCAACGATTACTTGGTCAAGCCTTTCGATCTCGAAGAACTTTTGCTCAAAGTGCAAATCCTCATCAAAGGCTCGGTTCAGCAAGAAAAAAATGCATCGCTTCAAATTGGCGCTTATGATGTCAACTTTAATACCTTTGAGGTCCGCAACCAGCAAGGCGAATTAGTCCACACCTTTACCAAAAGAGAGGTCCAATTACTCGAGCTTTTCGCTGAAAAGGAAGGCAAGGTCATTTCCCGCAATGAAATCCTAGATCGTTTGTGGGGAGCCGAGCAAATTCCTACTTCACGTACCATCGATAATTACATTCTCAATTTCAGAAAACGCTTTGAACAAGACCCCAAACATCCACATCATTTCCATTCGATTCGGGGTGTCGGGTATAAGTTTGTGAGGGAATAACGCACTTATTACGCGTCCTGACGCTTCTCTTTGAAAAGGACCATAAAGAGGATGGCCACCACCAGCGAATAAGCAGCAAACAAAAGCCAGGCGCCATGCCAGTCGGTTTGTCCACTTTGTAAAATGAAGTATTTACCGATCAGAAAACTGCTGCCTACCGTGCCTATATAAGCGCCAATGCCGTTGGTCATCATGATAAACAAGCCCTGCGCACTCGAGCGAATGCTGCTGTCGGTGTTGGCCTCTACAAACATAGAGCCCGAGATCAGGAAAAAATCGAAGGCCATGCCGTATACCACACAGCTCAATACAATCAAGGCCAGCCCAAAATCGGTAGATCCGTAAGCGAAAAAACCGTAGCGCAAAACCCAAGCAATTAGCGCAAAAAACATTACGTTTTTGATGCCAAAGCGTTTGAGGAAGAAAGGTATCGTTAGGATGAAAATCGTTTCCGATATCTGAGAAATCGAGTAAATGATGGTGGAGTATTTTTCGACGAGCGTACCCTTTGGAAAACTGCTGAGGTAGGCATCTCCGTACATATTAGAGAGCTGTAATGCGGCCCCCAGTAAAATAGAAAAAATGAAAAAGAGTGCCATGCGGTAGTCAGCAAACAGTTTTAACGCATTGAGCCCCAATTGGGCAGCTAGCGATGTTCTTTCATTGGTTTTACCTTGCGGAGGACATGCCGGTAAACTGAATGAGTAGAGCCCCAAGAACAGCGCCCCCAAACCTGCAATATAGAACTGACCGTCGTTGGCTTTGCTGCCACTGAGGTTGGTCAACCACATTGCGGCAATAAACCCAATGGTGCCCCAGACACGAATTTTTGGAAAATCGGTTTGGACATCGAAGTTGTTCATTTTCAGAATGCGATAAGACACCGAATTGGACAACGAAATAGAAGGCATGTAGGCCAGCATTCCTCCAAAAACAATCCAGTAGAGTAGTTCGTATTCGGCCATTTTTTGAAGAAAAGGCAAACTGGCTTGTAGCGAGGCTAAATTCGGAATCAGGAGGATAAACGCAGCGTAAGTAAGATGTAATATGCCATAAAGTCTTTCGGCACGTATCCATTTGTCGGCAATGATCCCAATAACAGAAGGCATGAGGATAGAGGAAAGCGCCAATGTTGAAAAGATAGCGCCAAATTGCGGGAAGGTCCAGCCTTTACCTTCTGTACAATACGTTCCAATGGTGGTGAGCCAGGCTCCCCAGACAAAAAATTGAAAAAAACTTAAAAGTGTAAGTCTAGTTTTGGTAGCGGCGTTTGAGTTCATCGCGGATTTTTGAGGCAAGTTCGTAATCTTCGTTGTCGAGGGCCTCTGTCAATTGGTGTTCTAGCTCTTCTGTGGCGTAGATATCCCATTCGTTAGGGGCGTGCTCGTCGTTTTCAAAGATATCATTTTCATCGTCAAATGCCTCAAATTCTTCTAAGGTGCTAGGCGCAATGCCGCTGACTTCGTCTAGAATGCTGCCGAGCGTGTAGATAGCGGCATCGAAGCGCACGCCAATAGCGATGGCATCTGAGGTGCGCGAATCGATTTCGGTAATGACCCCGTTTTGCTCGCAGATGAGTTTGGCAAAAAAGACGCCTTCCTTGAATTTGTAAATCAGGATTTCCTTGATTTGAACGCTAAACGCTTGGCTAAACGCCCTGAAGAGGTCGTGGGTGAGGGGCCTAGAGGGCACCATTTTCTCGAGCTCTACTGCAATTGCTTGGGCTTCGAAACCGCCGATAACAATAGGGAGTTTGCGCAAGCCGCCCACTTCTTGAAGGGTCAGGACATATGAGCCAGATTGTGTTTGGCTATAAGCGATACCCGTGATGTCTAGGCGGATTTTTTGCATGCGGGAGACGTATACGTAAAGCGGCGTTTAATGTTGCGCTGCTTTGAAACGCTTTACAGCCTCAGTGAAACGCGGAAGTACTTCAAAGGCATCGCCAACGATGCCGTAGTCTGCAGCCTTAAAGAAAGGCGCTTCGGCGTCGGTGTTGATCACGACAATTACTTTTGAACCGTTTACACCCGCAAGGTGCTGAATGGCGCCAGAAATACCGGCTGCAATATACAGATTGGGACGAATAGCCACACCGGTTTGCCCGACGTGTTCGTGGTGCGGACGCCAACCGATGTCGGCCACTGGGCGTGAGCATGCAGTGGCTGCGCCAAGGGCAGTGGCGAGGTCTTCGACGACTCCCCAGTTTTCTGGGCCTTTGAGGCCGCGGCCAGCAGACACAACGAGTTCTGCTTCAGGCAACGGAATAGCGCCTTCTGGTTTTTTGGTAGCCTTCACCACAATGCTGCTGCTGCCTGCTTGGCCGTCAAAGGCCTCTACGCTGCAGTTGCCGCCAATTTGTTCGGGCTGAATGCTGTTGGGTAACAAAGAAATAATACGCGTGCTGCTATTGACACGCACATAACCAAATGCTTTTCCGGAAAACACATTGACTTTAATGCTGCCGTCGGGCTCAGGAAGAGCAACTGCACCAGCCACAAGGCCCGCTTTAAGGCGCACGCTGAGGCGTGGCGCCACGGCCTTGCCGATGAGGTCATGTGAAAAAATAATGGTGCTTGCACCCACTTTTTGAGCGGCTGCAGCTACTAACTTAACAAGTTGGCTTGGGTCTTGGCCGTCGATGGAGGTGTCTTGTAAAATGGAGCTTGCACCGTAGTTACCAAGCGCTGTAAGTGTTTCGGCGCTGGCGTTTGCGTTGGTGACAACGGCTACATCGGCACCTAGTTTCTTTGCGTAAGTGACGGTTTCCAATGCTGCTTTGGACAAACCATTTGCTGAATTGATGTATACGAGATTCATGGGTGTAAAGCTTAGATGACTTTGGCTTCGTTGTGCAAGAGTGCAACGAGTTCGTCGAGGTTATTTGGATCGATGAGTTTGACAGAAGATTTGGCTGCAGGCATGCTGTAGCTGCTGTAGGTAGTGAGAGCGTCTAGGGCAACCGGAGCTACAACGGTGAGTGGCTTGGTGCGCGCCGCCATGATGCCGCGCATGTTCGGGATACGCTGCTCGGCCATTCCTTTGGCACAACTCACAACGGCAGGGGCCTGAACTTCGACTTCTTGCACGCCGCCCACGATTTCGCGCTCGCAGCTGATGGTATTGCCCGCAACATCGAGTTTGGTGGCAATGGCAATGTAAGGCAAGTTGAGCGCCTCGGCAAGCATTCCGCCTAGTTGAGAGCCGTTGTAATCGATGGTTTCTTTGCCTGTGAGAATGAGGTCAAAACCTTTGCCTTCTGCGTAAGCCGCAATTTGCATAGCGGTAAAGTAGGCGTCGGTGGCTGGCGCGTCGATGCGCACGGCGTCGTCGGCACCAATGGCCAAAGCCTTGCGGATCACGGCGTCGTCGGTGGCAGTGCCTACGGTAATAATGGTGACGTTGCCACCTTGCGCCTCTTTGAGCTCGAGGGCGCGTACGAGGGCGTACCATTCGTCGTAGGGATTGACAATATATTGAACGCCATTTTCGTCAAATTGGGTATTGCCATTGGTAAAGGCAATTTTAGACGTGGTGTCTGGCGCTTTAGAAATACATACAAGGATGTTCATGTGGGTTGATTTAATGCGGTGCAAAGTTAAGTAAAATTGCAAAAAGTAGGGCTGAAAAGAAGGTCAATAAAGCGACTTTTTTCAGTTCGGGATCGAGACTTGCGGGTGTTTGCGTATCGAGCACCTTTTTGAGGTGTAAAACAAAGCCCAAAGAGGGAAGGAGCGCTAAAAATAAATAGTAATTATAAGCACTCATGGCCAACAAATAAACCGTAAAAAACCAAGTGGCTAGCCCCGTTGCCATGAGGCCTACATGGTACAGCTTGCCTTTTTGAAAACCCATTTTGACAACCATGGTGCGCTTGTTCATTTGGGCATCGTTGTCGATATCCCTGAGGTTATTGAGATTCAGAACTGCCGTACTCCAGGCGCCAATGCTGATAGCCGGAAAAAGCACAAGCCACTCAAAAGCTTCGCCATAGAGCAAAAACACGCCAATCACACTGACCAAGCCAAAGAAAATAAACACCATGAGGTCGCCAAGACCGCGGTAGCCGTAGGCATTTTTACCAACGGTGTAGGTGATGGCTGCGGCTATGCACAACACAGCGAGAAAGACATAAGTGTAAATAGCCGCCGCGGATAAATTTGGGATGCTCACCTTGATCAACAATAGGGCGCTCAGCAAGGAAAGCAACCCGACC
>JBJTNX010000232.1:0-10443 GCA_046074325.1 Sphingomonadales bacterium | reverse complement strand
CAATTGGAATACATGACCTATCCAAGAGCAATCGCACTCAGCACTGCGCTATGGTCAGAAACCAAACCAACTTACGATGAATTCCTTTCCATATTGGTACAATTCCATTTCCCCTTTCTCAATAAACAAAATGTAAACTTCTCAAAGGCTGCACTCAAACCAGAACTCAAAACCACCCGTGGGAAAAGCGGAGGTATTGAAATTCAAAAAGTACCTGCCAAAGGCTTAGCCAAACAACCTGAGGTACTCAGCAACATTTCTCCAACAAAGAAGAAAACAAAAGTTGTCCATTTGAAAATTGAACAAGGCGCTGGCATTGCACCAAAAGAAATTAGCGTGATTCAGCACAAAGCATTGGGTGCACAAATTGAATTTCAAACGCCACCAAGCCCTAAATACGATAACGGCAGCCTTACGCTTGTCGATGGCCAACTTGGAGCCCGGCCTTGGAAAGGAAACGAGTGGTTAGGGTTTGATTCAGATAGTGTCAGTTTTGACATTGTTTTTGATCAACCAATAAAGGTGAAAGAAATCAGGATCCATACCCTCCACGACCCCAATAGCTGGATTTGGGCGGCACAAACCTACAAGATTACTTTAAACAAATTTGGTTGTGGAAACGGGATAGCAGATGGCTATTCCACAGATGAAATCTTACAAATTAAAGTTTCGGATAAACATGTCAAACAAATCCATGTGACCATCTTTGGCATTTCTAAAATCCCAAGCGGACAGCCAGGCGCGGGCAATACGCCATGGCTGTTCTTGGATGAAATTGAAATTCGCTAGTATTTAAGGAATAATCCCTAAGCGCACAGCATGTACGATAATTCCGGCTGTATTGCGCACATCAAGTTTTTCAATGATGCGCATTTTGTGGGTTTCTACAGTGCGCGGAGAAATCTGTAAATCATGGGCAATTTCTCGACAGGTTTTTTCCTGACAAATGCCGCGAATGACATCAATTTCTCTGGCAGTAATGCGCTCAAGCGTTCTGATTGTTTTACGCTCGGCTTCTAGCATGCGTTTGGTATTGGGATGGACATAGGCCTGCTGAAAAAAAACCTGACGAAAAGCAGCCACAACCTCTTCTTGCATGTTTAATTTATTGACCACCCCGTGAAAACCCCATTTAAGGTAGAGCGGAACCATAGCAGACTTGAAATTCGGAACGAGCAATAGAAATTTGGCATGAGGCCATGCTGACATCCAAAAATTAACATAAACCGGATCGAGTTCTGTAAGTAGAGAAGCCTCGATCATGATGACCTGAACTCCAATCCCAGAAAAACGTGCTCTGAAGTCACTTAACGACGAAGCTTCACCCACCCATTCGAAGTCGTTTCGTGCTTCGAGCATGGCACGCAAGCCAGATCTAAAAATGACATCAGCATCTACAAAAGCCACGCGAATGCGGGCACCCAAATAATTACTCATACAACTTGCATTTTAGTGGTCCGAGGACCGGTTTAGGATTAATACAAGTAGTTTTGTTTCATAAGACAAATGTAAATGGAACCGCCCGAACGGGCTTCAGTAGATTGACGGACGTCCTTCAAAAAAAGTTGCATCGATTGCTTAACTTAGGTCAATTCAAAATCAAAATGCAACGCTTACATTTGGTTCATGAAAAGAAGAGATTTCACTTCCTTACTGACATTAAGCACCATAGGCCTAAGCATGACAACTTTAAAAGAACTTTCCAATTGGGGAACAACACTCCAATCGAGCCAACGCATTCCGTCATTATTTCTCGGACACGGCAACCCCATGAATGCTATTGAAGAAAATCAATTTGTCGATGGCTTTCGTAACATCGCCAAAACGCTTCCAGAAATCCAGGCCATTCTAGTTGTTTCTGCCCATTGGCTTACAAGAGGAACTGCTGTTACCGCTATGGCGCAACCGCGGACCATTCACGATTTTGGCGGTTTTCCGCAAGCGCTTTTTGAACAACAATACCCAGCCCCTGGCTCCCCGGAACTCGCTAAGGAAATCATCCAGATGATTAGTGCAACTGCTGTTCACGAAGACCACGAATGGGGTCTTGACCACGGCACCTGGACTGTCTTAAAACACTTATATCCTGCCGCCAATATACCTGTTGTTCAATTTTCAATAGATGTTCAGCTATCTCTTGCAGCTCATTTTCAATTAGCAAAAGAACTAAATGCATTGCGCTCGAAAGGAGTTCTGATCATCGGTTCGGGAAATATTGTACACAACCTTCGGGCGGTAGATTTTAGTCGGATCAATGAGGTTGGCTTCGGTTACGACTGGGCGCATGAAAGTAGAAAATATGTGAATGATCAAATTTTGTCGAGAAATTTCAGTGCTTTATTTAGTCTTGAAAAGGCCCCAAAGGCACTCCAAATGGCCGTTCCAACAACCGATCATTATATTCCATTGCTCTACACGCTTGGTTTAGCTGAAAACACGGATGAAATCGCGCTGTTTAACGATGAATTACTAGCAGGAAGCTTGAGTATGACTTCCTTGAAAATCGGATAGAATTTCTTGCGAAATAAACCTTCCATCCTTTGGGATGTTCTATCTTTGTATTCAATCAATTTTACAACATATGTCTCAAAGAAATTGGCAAAGCATCAAAAACTACCAAGACATCAAATTTGAGTTTTTCGAAGGCATTGCAAAAATCACCATCAATAGACCCCAAGTATACAACGCGTTTCGACCAGAAACCAACTTTGAAATGCTCGACGCCATGGATATCTGTCGGGAACGCCCTGATATCAATGTAGTGGTATTGACAGGCGCCGGAGATAAAGCATTTTGCTCAGGTGGCGACCAAAACGTAAAAGGTGTTGGTGGTTATATTTCCGAAAATGGTGTGCCTCGATTAAATGTACTCGATCTGCACAAGGCCATACGCTCACTACCCAAACCTGTTATCGCTATGGTCAACGGCTATGCCATTGGAGGTGGTCATGTCTTGCACGTTGTTTGCGACCTCACCATTGCTTCAGAAAACGCACGCTTTGGCCAAACAGGCCCTAAAGTTGGAAGTTTTGATGGCGGTTTTGGCTCTTCTTATTTAGCGCGCCATGTCGGCCAAAAGAAAGCGCGCGAAATCTGGTTCTTGTGTAATCAGTACACCGCCGACGAAGCCGAAAAAATGGGAATGGTCAACAAGGTTGTTCCTTTCGATCAGCTAGAGGACACCGTAGTAGAATGGTCAAAAACCATCATGAAACGCAGTCCGCTGGCCATTCGCATGATCAAGCGCGCCATGAATGCCGAACTCGACGGCCAACACGGCCTTATGGAGCTGGCCGGCGACGCCACCCTACTCTATTACCTGACAGAAGAAGCCCAAGAAGGCAAGCACGCTTTTTTAGAGAAACGCGATCCGAATTTCCAACAATATCCTAAATTTCCATAAACATGGACCTCTCCCAACTCGAACCAAAAGCTCTTTGGCAGCATTTTTCTGCGCTTAACGCCATTCCAAGACCATCCAAAAAGGAAGAGCGCATCATTGCTTTTATGCTCGATTTCGGGCAACAGCTCGGCCTTGAAACCCACAAAGATCAAATTGGCAACGTCATCATAAAAAAACCAGCCACAACTGGCCTCGAGGACCGTCAAACCGTTATTTTGCAAAGTCACCTCGATATGGTGCACCAAAAAAACGCCACTACGGTTTTTGATTTTGACCAACAAGGCATAGAAATGTTCGTTGACGGCGATTGGGTGCGTGCCAACGGAACCACGCTCGGTGCTGACAACGGCATTGGTGTTGCCGCTATCATGGCACTATTGGCAAGTAAAGACATTGCGCACCCTGCACTAGAAGCATTTTTTACCATCGACGAAGAAACCGGCATGACCGGCGCCAAAAAGATGGACGCTGCTTTGTTGAGTGGTCGCATCTTACTGAACCTCGATACCGAAGACGACGACGAACTTTCAGTCGGTTGTGCAGGCGGCATCGATACAAATACGAGTTACGCATATAAAGAAGTTGAGATTGCAGCAGACAAAACCTGCTTAGAAATCCAAATCAGCGGCTTACTTGGCGGACACTCTGGTATGGATATCGATAAAGGCCGTGGCAATGCCAACAAATGGATGGCTCGTTTGCTTTGGGAACTCCAACAAAGCCAAGATTTTCAATTGCTGCGTTTCGACGGCGGGAGCCTACGCAATGCCATTCCAAGAGAGGCAAGTGCCCTTATTGCGACCAAAGTACCCCTCGAAACAGTATCTTTTATTGAGCGGTTTTCAGATACCCTAAAAGCCGAATACGCGCTCATCGAACCTCATTTTCAAATTCAAAGCAACACGGTAGCTACCCACCTAAAAGTGGTTAGTCCTGAAGACACCATCAAAATACTCAACACTCTTTGTGCGGTTCACAACGGCGTTTTCCGCATGAGCCCTGACATCGAAGGTTTGGTAGAAGCGTCTTCTTCATTGGCGCGTGTTGTTATTGAAAACGGTTCTTTCACGACGCAATCCTTACAAAGAAGCTCTGTTGAAAGTACCAAAAGAGAAGTCAGTATGGCCTTGCGCTGTGCCTTTGAAAATATGGGCGCAAGTGTTGAACAGTCCGGAGATTACCCGGGCTGGAAACCAAATGCCAGCTCCTCCATTTTACAACTCATGAAAACGCAATACATTGCCTTGTTTGGTGAAGAACCAAAAGTAAAAGCGTGTCATGCCGGCCTCGAATGTGGCTTGCTCAGTGAAAAACTTCCGGGGGTAGACATGATTTCTTTTGGCCCGAATATCAGAGCAGCACATTCTCCAGACGAGTGCGTTCAAATTTCATCCGTACAAAAGTTCTGGAATTACCTACTTCATACTTTACAACTCATTCCAACAGCGTAAGCAATACTTATATGTCCAACACACTCCATACCATAGAAGAAGCCATACTCGAAATCCAACAAGGACGCGTCGTCATTGTAGTTGATGACGAAGACCGCGAAAACGAAGGCGACTTCCTAACGGCTGCGCGCAATGCCACACCTGAACTCATTAATTTTATGGCTACACATGGTCGAGGTCTTATTTGTGCCCCAATCAGTGAAGAGCGCTGTGATCAACTTGGCCTTGAAATGATGGTGCGCAACAACTCAGCAGCCTACGAAACCCCTTTTACAATTAGTGTCGACCTCATTGGTCACGGTTGCACAACCGGCATATCTGCTAGCGACCGCGCCAAAACCATTTTGGCCATGATTGACCCACAAATTAGACCAGAAGAACTCGGTAAACCAGGCCATATCTTCCCATTGCGCGCGCGTAAAGGAGGCGTCTTGCGCAGAGCCGGACACACCGAGGCAGCCGTTGATTTATCGCGCTTAGCTGGTTTCGAAGAAGCCGGTATAATCGTCGAAATTCTCAATGAAGATGGCACCATGGCTCGCCTGCCCCAATTGCTTGAAATTGCCAAGCGCTTTGATCTAAAAATTATTAGTATAGCTGATCTGATCAAGTACCGCATTGCCCATGAGTCGCTTATAGTAGAACAAGTTCAGGTCGAAATGCCTACAGCATACGGCGACTTCCAATTACGCGCTTTCAAAGACCAAAGCAATGACCAAGACCACTTGGTTCTCACCAAAGGTACTTGGACCGAAGACGAACCCGTATTGGTGCGCGTTCATTCCTCCTGCCTAACTGGTGACATCTTTGGCAGTTGCCGCTGTGATTGCGGCCCACAACTCCACAAGGCCATGGAACTCATTAACGAAGCTGGCAAAGGCGCAATCGTTTATATGAACCAAGAAGGACGCGGTATCGGATTGCTCAACAAGCTCAAAGCTTACAAATTGCAAGAAGAAGGCCTTGACACCTATGAAGCCAATGAAAAATTGGGCTTCAAACCCGACGAACGCGACTACGGTATCGGAGCGCAAATGCTCCGCGCAATCGGTATTCGCAAAATGAAACTGATGTCTAATAATCCCAAAAAACGCACAGGGCTCATTGGTTATGGTCTGGAAATCGTAGAAAATGTTTCCTTAGAGATCGAAAGTAACATCCACAATGAAAAGTACTTGCAAACCAAGCGCGACAAAATGGGACACACCATCAAACTTAAATCCTGATGCTTGTCGCCAAAGGAATCATAAAAAATTACGGCGAACTCGCCATTTTAAAAGGAGTCGATTTACAAGTGGGCAAGGCTGAAATCATCTCCATAGTTGGCGCTTCTGGTGCTGGTAAAACAACACTTCTGCAGATTTTAGGCACACTTGACCAACCTACATCAGGGCAACTCCTTATAGAAGGCCAAGATCCTTTTGCACTCAATGAGAAAGGGCTGTCTGCCTTCCGCAACCAGCGTCTGGGGTTTGTCTTTCAATTTCATCAGTTACTTCCGGAATTTACGGCACTTGAAAATATTGCCTTACCTGCCATGATTGCAGGTAAAAATCAAACCGATGCTTTTGCTGCTGCTGCAGTCCTCTTAGACAGATTCAAACTAACCCAAAGAAAAGCACACAAACCCGATGCACTTTCTGGTGGCGAGCAACAACGCATTGCCGTAGCTCGGGCGTTAATAAATCAGCCGGCACTCATTCTAGCCGATGAACCTTCGGGTAACCTCGATACCGAAAACGCAAATGCGCTGCACCAGCTGTTTTTTGAACTTCGGGATGAATTCAAGCAAAGCTTTGTGATTGTCACCCATAACAATCCTTTTGCCGAAATGGCCGATCGCTGCCTTAGAATGCAAGATGGACGATTTATCTAAACTACAAGCGTCGGAACTTAAAGACTTTTTGGACTTTAAAGCGCTTCAATACGAGCAACCTTCCTTTATTGAAACCGATCCAATTTCTCTGGTGCATCGCTTTACAAAAAAAGAGGATATTGAAATTGTGGGTTTACTGATGGCCACAATTGCCTGGGGGCAACGCAAAAGCATCATTAAAAGCGGCGAAAAATTACTCCAAATTCTCGGAGCGCATCCGCATGAATTCGTACTCAATTATCAAAATAATACTTGTCCTGACTTTACGCATAGAACATTTAATCGCACTGACCTCAATGGATTTCTGATGGGACTGAAGGCCTGTTACCAAAATGGTGATCTCGAAAAAGCTTTTATGACTTCAAGCACAGAGGCTACTTTATACGCACACATAGGTGCTTTTCGAAATAAATTCATCCCTGCTTTGGAGCCAAGAACATACAAACACGTTGCTGACCCTACGAGTGGATCTGCAGCCAAAAGATTGGTCATGTTTTTGCGCTGGATGGTTCGTTCCAATGCAAAAGGCGTCGATTTGGGGATTTGGACCACTATTTCTACAGCGCAATTGTATGTGCCATTAGATGTGCATACCGGCAACATTGCGCGTAAATTAGGCCTCATTCAGCGCACGCAAAACGATTGGAAAACCAACGAAGAACTCATTGAACAACTTCGGGTTTTTGACCCAATTGACCCAGCTAAATATGACTTTGCTTTATTTGGCCTAGGTGCCTTCGAAAATTTTTAATTGGGCAAAGATAAAGGCACTAAATGCAGCACAGCTGCCAGATGATCCCCTTTCTTAGTTTGAAGCGACACCGCTTCTTCGGACGGATTTTCTAATTTAAATACCCAATGTTCATTGGCAATAGAAATGAGTAGCTCGTTATTGTCTTCAAAGTATTTGAAACGTCCTTTATCAAAAGTGCCTTTGTCAAGGTCACCAAAAGAGCCCACGAGGACTTCTCCTGTCTGGTAAAACACAAATAAGACTTCGCCCCATGCGTTTTTCTGAAGTTCTGAACTTTGGTGCTTTTGGGTGCCTTTGAGCATCCATACCTTGCTATTTCCTCCACTCAATAAAAAAGTGTGATCAGCACGATATGTTTGCTCACCATTGATGCAAGCACTCAGCAATACGATTGCACTCAGCAATTTAAAAAACCAACTGCTTTTCATTGAGTATTTGAAGGATTTCAGCAGAAACTTCTGCTTGTTTTTCGGGCTTGATATTGGCGTCATTAATTTGTTCGCAACGCACGAATTGATAGCGATTTTGCTTCCAGGTAAACAAACAGTTGTAAAAATACTTCTCGCCTTGGTAGCGCTCAAAAAAACGAATTACAATATCGTCGTAATTGTTGGCTTGCGACCTAAACTCAATCGGATAACCAATGAAACCATTTGCTTGAATGAGTTGATCGCCTTCCTTTTCGTAGATTACAAAACGGCGCACCGGAAAACCATTCACTCCTGCTTTGAGCAAGACCATACAACCTTGGTTGATATCCAAGCCTTTTTTGAGTGGGAAGACCCTGAAAAAATTAGGGGTACAAGAAGGCCTGTTTACATCTTCACTCCATTGAGTAGTGCTGTCGCAAAGGCGCAAGTTTTTAAGAAGTGTCGCTTCTTGTTTAGACGAAAAAGTGTTGGTATTGAAATCAGTACTGACGTAAACACCTTTTGTTTGTTCGGGTTTCTTTATAGACGATTGCGGTTGTGGTTCTGCTTGATTGCGCCATAAATAAATGCTAATGGCTGCAAGGATGAATATCGCGATGACGAAGATTGTTTTTTTGTTTCGCATGATTAAAAAATTGAAGTGGAGAGCGCGATTGCTTTATTAAGTTGGTTCATCTGAATGGCGTGCGAGAGGTCGTTTTTATTCAGATATCCCAAAAGTGCTTCTGTGGCTAAATTACCAGTAAGGTCATCTTTGGCCATTGGGCAACCGCCATAACCGCCAATAGCCGTATCAAAATGCAAACAGCCTCCGTCAATACAGGCTTGAATTAAGGCGGCTTCGTCACCTGGTTTCACATGTAAATGTGCGGCAAATTTAATAGTAGGAAAGTGTTCGTTCAATATACGAAACAACTGCTTAGCATTGTCGGGAGTGGCGCAACCAATGGTATCAGAAAGCGCAAATTCAACAATATCAAAAAGTGAACTTAATTGTTTAACCCATTTACTTACGAGTTCTGGAGACCACGCATCACCGTATGGGTTGCCAAAGCCCATTGAAAGATAAACCCTTAATTGTTTATTGTTTTGTTTACACAAATCGGAAATTTCATGAAGACTACGCAAAGCCTCCTCGGAATTTGAATTGGTATTGCGCAGCTGAAACGTTTCGGAAATAGAAAATGGATAACCAACAATTGAAATTCGTGGATAAGAACAAGCGCTAGCAGCCCCGCGGGTATTGGCTACAATGGCCAGTAATTCGGTTGGGCTGGGCGCCAATTCAGAAAGTACAGCAGCGGTATCTTGCATTTGGGGAATTGTTTTGGGCGAGACGAAACTGCCAAAATCGAGAACATCAAAACCACAAGACAAGAGCGCGTTGAGGTAAGCCACTTTTTGTTCAGTGGGTATCCATTCTTTAATGCCTTGCATGGCATCGCGCGGACATTCCGTAATGTGAATATGGGTTAGCTGGCGGTTCATGACTACACTTTTTTAAGGAGTGCTTTATGAATAGACCGAACAAGTGCAGGGCCTTCGTAAATAAAACCAGTATATAACTGAACAAGTTGTGCACCTGCCTCAAGTTTTTCAATTGCATCCTGAGCGCTGTGTATACCGCCAACAGCGATCATAGGAATTTTACCGTTAGACTTACGGTGAATATAACGGATCATTTCTGTAGCACGCGCTGCTACCGGTTTTCCAGAAATTCCACCTGCACCCATTTTTTCTACTTGGGCAGCAGGAGTTTGGAGTTGAGCTCTAGAAATAGTGGTATTGGCAACGATGAGTCCGGATATTTTTGTGAGCCCGACAATTTCTATGATTTCATCAATTTGAGTTTCACTGAGATCTGGTGCTATTTTAAGTAAGATGGGTTTTGGTTTGGACTTCACTTCATTGGCATTTTGCAAGGTTTGCAAAAGCGCTTGCAGTGGTTCTTTCTCTTGTAGGGCCCTTAAATTTGGCGTATTTGGAGAGGATACATTCACCACAAAATAATCAACAAAATCGAAGAGCGCCTCGAAACAATGCAGGTAGTCCGAGGTGGCCTCTTCATTAGGCGTCCATTTATTCTTACCGATGTTACCACCAATAAGGATGGCTTTATTTTTGCGATTTTTTAATGAGGTAATTGCAGCTTCGACGCCATCGTTGTTGAAGCCCATTCGGTTCAAGATGGCTTGATCTGCTTTGAGTCTAAATAAGCGTGGTTTATCGTTTCCAGGCTGTGCTTTTGGGGTAATGGTACCTATTTCAATGAAGCCAAAACCACAGTCAGCAAGCGCATCTATGTTTTGTGCATTTTTATCAAAGCCGGCAGCCAAACCAACCGGATTTGGAAATTTCAAACCCAGAAATTCAGTTTGCAATCTAGGGTCTTCAACAACGAAAACTGACCTAAAAATGAGGCGCAGCGGACCTGCCGAATGAATGAAACGCAAAAGACGCATTACAAAGTAATGCACTTTTTCTGCGTCAAATAAAAATAGAATCGAACGAACGAGTTTATACATACA
>JBJTNX010000231.1:0-5269 GCA_046074325.1 Sphingomonadales bacterium | reverse complement strand
CTCAAAAAAATCCTCGAGCTTGGAAATAAAACAATTTCTATGAAGAATTTGAGGCCTTACTCAAGAGTAAGAATGATTTCTATATAGATTCTATCCAAAACCTGAATCAAAGCAACCTCTTGCCCGGTGTACTTGATTTATTAACCCAAGCCAAAGAAAGAGGCGTGCTTTTGGGGGTCGGATCCTCGAGCAAAAACGCCAATTTTATTCTTGAAAAGCTTCAAATTTTGAATTTTTTTCAAGTGGTCATTGATGGCAATGGCGTTTCAGACCCGAAGCCACATCCAGAGGTCTTTTTAAATGGAGCCAAAGCGCTGGGTATCGATCCGGCGAACTGCTTGGTTTTTGAAGACGCAGCATCTGGTATTGCAGCCGCTAAAGCTGGAGGTTTTACCGCAGTAGGCGTTGGCAATCCAAACATTGCTAATATAGCAGATTTATATTTGAACGATTTGACTGAATTTAGAGTAGAGCAGTATGCGTAATTTATTTGATATTGATCCTTGGAAGATCATCGAAAGCAAATTTGACCCAAGCAAGCAACAACAGGCGGAAAGTATATTTAGTATCGGGAACGGATCTTTTGGTCAACGTGCCAATTTTGAAGAGAAGTACAGTGGTTCTTCTTTGCAAGGAAGCTATATTGGCGGCGTTTACTACCCAGATAAAACGCGTGTGGGATGGTGGAAAAACGGCTACCCTGAATATTTCGCTAAAGTACTCAATTCAACCAATTGGATTGGTATTGATATTTCGATTGACGGCGAACAGCTCGATTTGAACGAACAGCAAGTGAAATATTTCCATCGTGAACTCGATATGCAAAAAGGCTTGCTTAAACGCACGGTGCGTGTCGTGTTTTCATCTGGCAAAGAGCTTGAAATTGAAAGCACGCGCTTTTGTTCTATGGCTCGAGAAGAAATTGGTGCCATTTCATACAGTGTAACGCCACTCAACTTTAGTGGTAACGTCAAATTTACGCCTTACCTCGATGGCAACGTGACTAACCATGACGCCAACTACGACGAATTCTTTTGGGTAGAAGATTCCAGAAAAGTAGACTTGCAAAAAGGCATTTTGTGTACGCGTACCAAAAAAACAGATTTTTGTGTCGCCACAGCCATGCGTTTTAGCTTTTGGCGCGAGCAAGAATTACTCACGATTCATCCCAATATTGCCCAACGCGACTTCTATGTCGAAAACAACTTTGAACATTATTTAGAACAAGGGATTCGCTTTACGCTCAAGAAATATGTAGCGATCACCTCCACCATTAATCATTCTGAATTTGAGTTGGCTGCCAAAGCCATCAAACGCGTCCGAGAAGCCTACACCACTGGTTTTGATACCTTGCGTTCAGAACACGAAGCCGCATGGAAAGGAATCTGGGATAGCGCAGACATCACCATCGAAGGCGATGTAGCCTCTCAACAAGGCATTCGCTTCAATATTTTTCATTTGTACCAGACCTACACGGGCAAAAATGCCAAGCTGAATATTGGTCCTAAAGGATTTACCGGTGAAAAATACGGAGGCGCCACTTACTGGGATACCGAAGCTTATTGCTTGCCTTTTTATTTGAAGACAACAGACCCTAAAGTAGCCCGACAACTTTTGGTGTACCGTTACAATCACCTCGGCAGAGCCATTGAAAACGCTGAAAAGTTAGGTTTCAAGGACGGCGCGGCACTTTACCCGATGGTCACGATGAACGGCGAAGAATGCCACAACGAATGGGAAATCACTTTTGAAGAAATTCACCGCAATGGTGCAATTGCTTTCGGCATCTATAATTATGTTCGTCATACCGGAGACGCCGACTACCTGGAGACCTACGGATTACCTGTTTTAGCCGGTATAGCCCGTTTTTGGGCACAGCGCTTTAATTGGTCCGAGGCCAAAAAAGCATACGTCATGCTTGGCGTTACAGGCCCCAACGAGTACGAGAATAACGTCAATAACAACTGGTACACCAATTACATCGCGCGTTGGTGTATTGCTTACTGCCTGGAGGTCAATGCAAAAGTAAGCAAAGGACTCGCCGATAAATTATCTACCAAGGAAATCGAAAAGTTTCAGCACATTGTTGAAAACGTATATTTTCCGAAACTAGAAGGCACCCAGATTTTCTTGCAGCAAGACGGCTTCATGGACAAAGAGCAATTGTCGGCCTCCGATATCCCTGAGTCTGAGCGCCCAATCAATCAGCATTGGTCCTGGGATCGCATTTTGCGCTCTATTTTCATCAAGCAAGCCGATGTCTTGCAGGGTCTTTACCTATTCGAAGACCATTTCTCTGAAGAAGTTATTCGCGAAAACTTTGATTTTTATGAGCCCAAAACCGTTCATGAATCATCGTTATCTCCATGTGTACACGTCATCTTAGCCGCCAAAATCAAGCGCCTAGACAAAGCGTTAGAGTTGTATCTGAGAACCTCCCGTCTGGATCTAGATGACTACAACCACGAAGCCGACGAAGGCCTACATATTACTTCAATGGCCGGTACCTGGATGTCCGTAGTTGAAGGCTTAGCAGGGGTTCGTGTTTACGAAAATGGCTTGGCCATCAATCCACAAATTCCAAAACCTTGGAAAAGTTATGCATTCCAAATTCGCTAACAAAATCAACCATTAGCCGTAGCGATCAATCAACAAAAAGTAACGATTACTAATTTAGGTTCAACGCTTGTTTCTTGCCAATTAGCAGGTGCCCAAATCGATATCGAGGCAGGTGCCACGCATGAAGCAGCTCTGAAGTAATTCGAGTTGTATGAGTAAATTTATTTTTTTGATTGTAACGGTTGTTGCTTTTCAAACCGTTCGTGGTCAAGTTAACCCCACAAATCGTCAGGTGGTGCTTCAAGCCTATTGGTGGGACTACTGGAACACCAATTATCCGAACGGTTGGGCAAACTACCTCACTGAACTTGCGCCGCGTTTGGCCGAAATGGGCGTAGATGCCATCTGGATTCCACCGACTATCAAAAATTCGGGGACCAACAGTGTGGGTTATTCGCCATTCGACCACTACGACCTCGGTGATAAATTTCAAAAAAACAGCACCAAAACCAGAATGGGTGACAAAGACGAGCTCTTGCGCATGGTGGCCGTCATGCACGCCAACGGGATCGACGTCATTCAAGATGTCGTGCTCAATCATGTGAGCAATGCGGGCAGTGCCAATGGGTCGGGTGGTCAAGACCCTGCTGCCATGGACGACGGTCAAAATAACCGCTATAAAAACTTCCGCTACGTCAGCTACAAAACACCTGCTTCGGCAGAGAGCGCAACCAATTACTTGGCGCGAGAAGGTCGTTTTGCAAAGAATTGGCAAAACTTTTATCCCAACAACAATAACCTTTGTTGTACCAATGACCTCAATTCTCCTTATTGGGGGCCAGATATCTCTTACGAAAGCAATGCTTTTGGAACTTCATCAAATGCCACATTTAATCCAGCTCAAGGTTCAGAATACATGCGCAAAGGTATGCGCAATTGGCTCATTTGGTACAAGAAACAAGTGGGTTTTGACGGCGTGCGTTTAGATGCTGTCAAGCATTTTCCGACGTATGTGTCTGAAGATGTCTTGTGGAACCTTCAATTTGGCTCCATGTGGGCCAGCGGAGGCCAAGAAATGTTTGCAGTAGGTGAGTGGGTAGGTGGTACCGCACAATTAGATGCTTGGGCCGACGCTGTTCAAAATAGAGCAGGTACTTTTGATTTTAATTTGCGTTTTGCGCTTTCGGCCATGGTGACCAGCAATGGCAACTATGATTTGAGTCAAATTCCATCGCAACAGCAACAAAATCGCCAACGTACGGTTCCTTTTGTCAATAACCACGACACCTTCAGACCACAACTTTCTGCCCAAGGCAACTACACCGGTTGGAATTCAGGTTCTGAATTGAGCCCACATATCGAACCCAATGACCCACGGTCTTCTGCTGCCCACGCTATTGTGATGTCGCTCGACGGCGCTCCTCAGCTTTTCTTCGAAGATTTATTCAGCGTAGGTTATAATGGCAACCGTTTTGGGCACCTCCCCACAGATGTAGCAGCTTTGCCGACAGATGCCGATATCGTCAATTTACTTTGGTGTCATCAGAATCTACATTTCAAAGAAGGTGCCTACTTTGTGCGCTGGCAGGCGCCGGACGCGTTGGTGATAGAACGCGGCGCCAAAGCACTCATCGGCGTTACCGACAACTGGAACCAATGGCAGCACCTCAACGGTGTTCAGACGAATTGGCCCGACGGCACCGTTCTTGTCGATTATTCGGGCGCTAATTCCAATCCAACTACTGTATACGGTGGAGGCAAAGTGAATATTTCGATACCACCATGCGATGGGAGTGCCAACTTTGGAAGGCGCGGGTATTGCGTTTGGGCCCCTCAGGGCATAGACACCACCTATGTGCGCCCAGCTAAAAATGTAGTCCAAGAATGGGAAATGAACGATGATCTCGGCGATCGGCATGCCAATTCCTTACAGCAAGGTGGTAAATTACCCTCAAATAGTCTAGATTGCCGCGTTGTGGGCCGCATTTATGCCAAACAAGGTGAAGCTGTTCAGGTAGAATGGTACCCAAGTGCGCCAAATCTTGGACTCATTTTGGGAATTTTAGATAAAAATTGCAACCCCCTTGATTCTGTCACCCAAACTGGTAACGGAGTTTTTTCCTTTACGCCAACCTACAGTGGCTGGCATACCATTCGCTTGCGCAACGCCACAGCCACACAGGCCGGACAGCATTGTTGGGTTAAAGCCATTTATCAAGCACCTGCCGTTGTGCAGACCAATGAAGTGAAAAATAAATGTGCATGTACCTACACCGATCCAAATGCGAGTTTGGAGCAAGTCAATTTCAATTTAGAAATAGCCTTGTATCCTAATCCAAATAAGGGTCATTTTGAATTAAAGGCTGCTCCAAATATGCTCATTGAAAAAATAATAATGACAGATCTTTTTGGAAAGGAAGTAGCTTTTGAACTTGACAAGCAAGATGCCCAAACCAGTGCAATCCAACTTGAAAATACAAGCGAAGGTGTTTATTGGCTCCATTTGAGCACCAATATGGGTACTGTTGTTAAAATGATACAGGTTCTAGATTAATCTACACTGAGGTGCCCTTTAGCGTAGGCATAAAGCCGACTGCGTTCCGCGACTTCTTTTCTGAAATAAGCCTCTTGTTGTTTGGGTATGTAACGCTTTTTGTGTTGACCAAACAGCAAAACATTTAAAACCTTTTTCGCCCAATTGTATTTGGGT
>JBJTNX010000230.1:0-7597 GCA_046074325.1 Sphingomonadales bacterium | reverse complement strand
TGCTTGTATTCGTCTGAATAACGGCGTCGGTTGGATTCTTTTTTAACTAATTCATGAATATTCATGACGCCTTCAATGATTTGCTCCGGGCGCGGTGGGCAGCCAGGAACATAGACATCGACTGGAATAATGCGATCGATACCTTGCAAGACAGAATAGGTGTCAAAAATACCGCCCGAACAAGCGCAAGCGCCCACAGATAAAACCCATTTAGGTTCGGCCATTTGCTCATAAACTCTTTTGAGTACCGGCCCTAGTTTTTTAGAAATGGTGCCGGCAACGATGAGCAGGTCGGCCTGACGTGGCGTAAAGGACATACGTTCCATGCCAAATCGGGATAAATCGTAAGCACTGCCCATGGTGGCCATAAATTCAATACCACAACATGAGGTGGCAAACGGCAAAGGCCAAACAGAGTTGGCGCGGGCTAAAGCGATGGCTTTGTCAAGGGTAGTGAGCTGATAGCCCTCTCCGTTGATGGTTTCGAGGTCTTCTATTTTTCCCATTCTAATGCTCCTTTTTTATAGATGTAGTAAAATCCGGTCAAGAAAAAACCGACAAACATAATGACGGCCAACAAACCTTCTAATTTAAGATCGTAAAAATTGACGGCGTAAGGGTAGAAGAAAATAACTTCTACATCGAACAAAACGAACAAAATAGCCGTCATGAAATATCGAATAGATACCGGAAAACGGGCATTCCCTTGGGCGTCGATACCGCACTCAAAGTTGTCGTCTTTTTTAGCTGAACTGATTCTTGGTGTAAGTTTGTGCGTAACAAACAATGTGAAAATTACAAAACCTGCTGCCACTGCGATTTGCATGAGCAGGGGTAGGTAGTTGGCGCTAGAGGCTGTTTCCATTTGACTTTTTCTTGTGTAACAATAGTTGCGAAACTTGGTTTGTTTTGCGCCACAAATTTACCTTTTAGTTTGGTACTGACACAAAAAAAGCCGAGAAAAAATTCCCGGCTTCTTATTTAGAATGCTTATAGATTACTTAAATTGAAAGCGCAATCCAAGATTTGAAAAATTCCCCGCACTAAAGCTGGTGCCCATACCGGCTATCTGATTGATATTAACACCCGGTCTGAGTTCTGCATAGAGGTGAATTGGCTTCCAGAATTCACGTTTTTTACCTACTTGAAAATCGATGCCAAGCGGCGCGTAAAGACTCATGCCAAAGCCGCCTTTGTTTTCAAAAGATTCATGAAGATGGGTTCCCTCAGAAGTCGATCCATTTGCATATCCGTTAAGCTCGGCACCTGTGTAGTTGATAGTGTACTGATGGACGTCGGTGTTGGCGTCGTAGTTCAAGCCGAAATTGGCACCAATTCCGCCGTAAAAACTCCAGCGTTTGTCTGCTTTGTATCGAAAAATCAATGAGGCGTCTAGGCGCAATTGCTTTTGGCTGTAACGGGCCCAGTAACCATGAGAACTAAAAGAATCGATAAAAAATTGTTCGCCTGTTTGGGAGCTTGTTAGCGTATCATAAGCAAAAGACTCAGTGTATTCGCCACCGGTTTGCAATGCATTATTTTGAACGACGTGCATAAGGCCTAATCTGAGGGTGGCATTTGGTAATTTGGCTAAACCAATACCCAGATTCAAGGATTGAGACTGACCTGGTCCGTAAAATCTTAAATAGGAACCGTTCTCATAGGCGCTTAAATCTTGTTGTAAAATACTCGAGTTGGGCACTAATGCTTGAAAGTCAGCTAAATTACTATTGGTTTGACCAAAAAAGGCCCCAGATTGAAGGTAAACTTCTTTGATTTGAACTTGCGCAAAAGTGCTTACCGAAATCAAACAAGAAAGTGTAAAGATGATTTTTTTCATGTTGTTTATTTTGTTCGTCTAAACGACGAAGTAGTCAATTTATTGTTACCAGTTTGGTGCATTTAAATGCATTGTCACCTTTGAACTGAATGATGTAGGAACCTTTCTTTAAATGACTCAGGCTGATTTTTTCACCAGGAGCAATGATTCCATTCATTAGATGCTGGCCATTGGCAGCGTAAAGATCATAGGAATAGACTTCTTTTTGATTGGCGATTTGAATCACATCCGAACTAGGGTTCGGAAAAAGGACGATGTTTTGAAGAGGGCTTGCCGTAATTTCTGTGAACCCGAGTGTCGGATCCATCGAAACACCACCGTTTCCGTTGATGACCCAGTTTCCAGGATCAATGCCAATTGTGCCAACCAACGTGCCAAAATTAAGGAGAGTAAATAATTCAGTATTATTCGAAATAGAAAAACGAATAATGGTGTCAGCCTGTCCTTGACGTAGTAAGCGCAAGCTGATTGGATTGGTAAATGTTGGCGTAACAGTTGGCATCGAAGAGGTATGGCCGATTTCTATGTATAGATCTGGACCTACTTGATTGTACTTGACTTGGTAGGTCGGGTAACCTTCTCCAAAATACCATTGCTCAAAAAAAGCATCCAGGTCAATATTGCAATAAGTCGCTACATGGTTTTTGAAGTCCAAGCCCGTAGCGGTGCTGTCTGCAAACGTATTTTGAAAGTCTTGAAGCGCAGCAAAGAAAAGGTTGTCATTATTGATGATGTAGCGCAAGGTATGGATGATTCCTGCGCCTTTGTCATAAGACAAGCGACCGTTAAAAATGCGCGCCTCGTTAAGTGAATCCAAAACCCAAACACTGCCGCTTGGTTGTTGCATGACGCTCTGATGCACTTGCGTCATGTGGTTGTTTTGTTCGCCTGGGTATAGCGCGGCCAGCATGAGGTATTCGGCATAAGAAGCAAAACCTTCGTTGAGCCAGATGTCGCACCAGGAGGCACAAGTAACGTTGTTACCCCACCATTGGTGGGCCAATTCATGAGCAGTAAGTGTTTTTTCAAAGAAGCCTTGCGTGGTCATGGTTTGGTGTTCCATGCCACCGCCGATTGGCGCCATACAATGCCCATATTTTTCGTCAGCGAACGGATAAGGCCCAAATTGGTTTGCGTAAAGTTCGATGAAATCAGCAGTTTCATTGATTTCATCGATGAAGTTAGGAAGCGTTTGCGGATTGTCGTAGATGTAATTTTGAATCAAAACTGGTGCTGCACTTCCGGCAGGATTCGCATAAATGCTGTAATCGACATACTTGGCTACAGCCACTGATATCAAATAATAAGCAATTGGATGTCGGTGTTTCCATTCGTAGCGGGTAAATCCGTTTCCAAGCGGCACAACGGCCTCTAAGATCCCGTTGGAGCCGGCTTTACAGGTGTCCGGCACCGTGATTGCAACGGCGCAAGAATCGGCTTTATCGGTGAGGCTTTGCTTTACGGCAAACCATTCGTAAGCAGAAAAAGGCTCTGACAAAGACCAAACAACCTTATTTCCCCAGCTTGGAGAGCTACCTGCAGTAAGGCCGCTGCCGCCAAGCGGATTAGTTTGGGCAGTTGGAGGGGTTCCCGCGTAAGAAACATGAATTACGAAATTCTCGTTGGTATTGGCATTAACTGGAACGCGCACTTTGTTTGATATGCGGGTATAGCCAACTGGGATGTTATTTACTTTAATTTCGCTGATCACCAAGGATTCAAATAACTCAAATAGGGCCGAATCGAGGTCGATTTTCGCCTTGGCATGGATTTCGACACTCCCGCTTAAGGAAGTGGAAACATTGTTCATATTCAAGTCTAAATCATAATAATGAACATCGTAGTATTCTGTTTGGGCGATTTCTGCGACTGTTAGTGAGGCGCTTTTTTGTTGCAAGGGTTTACTTGCCTTTCGGGTTGCACATGACCCTACATTTTCTTGTGCAAATAAAGAAAAGGAAAGCAAAAAGAGAAAAGAAAAAATGGCGAATTTCATTGTGTAGTGTTGGTTGCTACGAAAATACACATTCTGATTGGTTGCACTCATTAATTTCCTAACTTTGTATCATGCGTTTGACGTCATTTGTATTTGCTATTTATTTTGGATTGCTTTCGTTAGCTCCTCAATGGCAAGGTCTTGAGTTTTTCAAACTCGACGCCCTCATGAATCACTACGCACAATACCAACAAGAACAGTCACAAAAGGGCTTTTGGTCTTTTTTACAAGAACACTATCTTCAGCAAGTTACCGATCAGCACCAAGAGCACCGAGAATTGCCGTTTAAATCGGCGCAATCCAATGCACTTGTTACTTTATTCATGCCCGTTTCCGAAACACATCTTTTACTTGAAAATCCAATTTCCTTTTTTCAAAAACAACAGATCTTTTCGGCGCCAAACGCGTTGCACACAAACGATTATTTTGAATGTTGGCATCCGCCTCAATTAGTGTAGCTTAAGTCCATTAAGTTAAATCACTAATTGATATTTATATGTTAAATCGCATCGTTTATTGGTCGATTCACAACAAACTTATTGTTGCTGTCTTGACCCTAGCACTCATCATCTGGGGGCTATTTTCCCTGTCTAAATTGCCCATCGACGCAGTTCCAGACATTACCAATAACCAAGTTCAAGTCGTTACGAGTGCACCCGCTTCGAGTGCCCTGGATATCGAGCGCTTTGTTACTTTTCCTGTAGAGCAAACAATGGCCACAATCCCCGGCATCGAAGAAATTAGGTCTTTTAGTCGCTTTGGCCTTAGCGTAGTTACAATTGTCTTTACCGAAGACACCGACATCTATTGGGCGCGTCAACAAGTACAAGAGCGTTTATCTGAAGCCAAAAACAACATTCCGGCTGGTTTTGGAGATCCATCAATGGCGCCATTGAGTACCGGACTCGGTGAAATCTATCAATATACCATTCGTGCCGAAAAAGGGTACGAGCGCAAATTTAGTCCTGCCGATTTACGCAGTATCCAAGATTGGGTAATCCGACGTCAATTGCTCGGTGTCAAGGGTGTTGCCGACGTTAGCGGTTTTGGAGGTGAACTCAAAACCTATGAAATCGCAATAGATCCGATGTTGCTAAAGGCCCACGAAATCACGCTAGACGAGGTTTTTAATGCGGTTGCTGAAAATAACGAAAACACGGGCGGCGCTTACATTGAAAGACACCACATGACCACGTACATCCGAACCGAAGGTTTGGTGAGCAATCTCGAGGACATTGAAAATATTCAGATCAATCACCCAACTGGTGAAGCACCTGTATATATTCGCGATATCGCCAAGGTGCAATATGGTGCGCAGGTGCGCTACGGCGCGCTGACCTACAATGACAAAGGTGAAGCCGTGGGCGGCATCGTACTGATGCTCAAAGGCGCAAATTCATCGGAGGTCATTGAATTGGTCAAAGCGCGCATGGCTCAAATAGAAGAAAATTTACCAAAGGGTGTGGAACTTGAAGTCTATCTCGACCGAACGAATTTAGTGAATCGAGCCATTCATACGGTGAGTACGAACCTTATTGAAGGGGCGCTGATCGTCATTTTTGTACTTGTGCTATTGTTGGGAAATTTGAGAGCCGGACTGATAGTCGCTTCAGTAATTCCGCTTGCCATGCTCTTTGCGATTTCTCTAATGAATATTTTTGGTGTTTCGGGGAACCTGATGTCTTTGGGAGCACTCGATTTCGGCCTAATTGTCGATGGTGCAGTGATCATCGTGGAATCCACTCTGCATTTATTGACCATCCGACGCGCAAAGCAACTCACTCAGCAGCAAATGGATGCAGAGGTTTACCATTCGGCTTCTAAATTCAGTAAAAGTGCCGTTTTTGGTCAAATCATAATTTTGGTGGTCTACTTGCCTATATTGGCTTTGGTCGGCATCGAAGGAAAAATGTTTAAACCAATGGCTCAAACGGTCATTTTTGCCATTCTTGGGGCGCTTATTTTATCCTTGACCTATGTGCCCATGATTTCTTCTTTGCTACTCTCCAAAAAGAATGTACACGCCAAAAATTTCTCGGACCGGATCATCGAAACCATTCAAAAAAGATACACGCCTGCATTAAAAGCCATCTTGCGTAGGCAAAAAATAGTCCTGTCCACAATTATCGTACTTTTCATGGTCTCTATAGGGTTGTTCCAACAACTTGGTGCCGAGTTTATTCCTTCCCTTGACGAAGGAGATTTTGCGGTAGAAACCCGGCTCATGACGGGCTCTGGTCTCAACAAAACCATCGAAGCCACTACAAAAGCGTCTAGAATCCTGAAGGAACAATTTCCGGAAATCAAACAAGTTATTGGTAAAATTGGCACGGCAGAAATCCCGACAGACCCTATGCCAATGGAGGCTTGTGACCTCATGGTGATCTTAAAAGATAAAAAAGAGTGGGTGAGTGCCGACAACAAAGAGGCGCTCGCCGCCAAAATGCAGGCTGTTCTCGAAGCGCACATGCCGAGCGTTTCTTTTGGTTTTCAACAACCAATTCAAATGCGCTTCAATGAACTAATGACAGGTGCCAAGCAAGATGTAGTCGTTAAGATTTACGGCGAGGACTTCAAGCAGTTGGCAGCCTATGCAAAAAAAGTGGGTGCAATTTCTAAAGGAATAGCCGGCGTTCAGGATGTTTATGTCGAAGAATTAGCAGGTTTGCCTCAACTCATTATTCGCTACAACCGTGAAGCCTTAGCGCGCTATCAAGTCAGTATTGAAGAGGTCAATAGGGCAGTCAATTTAGGATTTGCCGGGCAAATTGCAGGTTATGTATTCGAAGGTGAACGCCGTTTTCAATTGGTGGTCAAGTTAAACGAAGCTGATCGCAGTTCTTTTAAAGACATCGAACAACTCTATGTCAGCAATGCTGCCGGATCTGAAATCCCGCTCGCAGAACTCGCCGATATCCGTCTCGAAAATGGTCCCAATCAAATTCAGCGCGACGATGCCAAGCGCCGCATTCTTGTCGGCTTCAATGTTCGCGGACGGGATGTCGAAAGTATCGTTGAAGAGTTGCAACAAAAAATGGCCCAGCAAATTCAATTTGAAACAGGTTATTTTCCTGAAATTGGAGGCACCTTTGAGAATTTGGTGCATGCCAGAGCACGCCTCATGATTGCCGTTCCTATTTCATTGTTATTGATTTTCTTTTTACTCTACCTGACTTTTCAATCCGTTAAACAAGCGGCGCTTATTTATTCGGCTATTCCACTCGCGTCTATCGGCGGTATTGTGGCGCTGTACTTGCGTGGCATGCCATTTTCTATCTCTGCAGGCGTCGGCTTTATAGCGCTCTTTGGGGTGGCCGTATTAAATGGAATTGTGCTCATCGCCGAGTTCAATTCACTGCGCAAATCTGGCGCATCTTTATTACAGGTTGTTCTGCGCGGCACCCGCAATCGCTTGCGCCCAGTATTACTTACCGCCACTGTAGCTTCATTAGGGTTTTTACCAATGGCACTTTCACAGGGTAGTGGCGCTGAGGTTCAAAAGCCACTCGCAACAGTCGTTATTGGTGGCCTGATCAGTGCAACAGTGCTTACGCTTTTCATTTTGCCGTTGCTTTATGTGTTATTTGAAAAACCACTTCGTATGCGTCGCCGAAAAAACATTCTTTTAATCGTTCTTGTTGCGCTCTCTAGTTCTATGAACGCACAACAAATTTTAACCGATGCACAATTTTTTGAATTGGGGCTCAATCAAAACGGGCAACTCAAGGCAGAGGTCCTCGAAGCACAACGGCAGCAACAAC
>JBJTNX010000229.1:0-3253 GCA_046074325.1 Sphingomonadales bacterium | reverse complement strand
CTCGCCACCTTTGAATTCTAAACTTATTTTTTAATGAATTGCAATACTGCAGCTTGTTGGCCGTCGTATAAACCAAGATAATAAGTACCAGCCGCAATTTTCGGGCTGAGCTCTAACTGCTGTTTGATAAGCCCGTTTTGGGCATAAAGTTTAAATGAACTGATTTGTTGCCCGAGCACATTGAAAAGTTTGGCTTCAATAACTTGACCCTGAACACCGTTTATTTCAATTTCAAAACTGCCATTATTTGGGTTTGGATAAAGCGACAATAATTCAAAAGTTAATTCATTCAAACTCGAACTATTTACCGTTACTTCTATACTAGTGACACAACCATTGTTGTCTTTTACATAACAAGTGTAGGTGCCAATGGCCAAATTCGCGAAGAAGGAACCAGAGTAGTAAGTCTGTCCGTCCATAGAATAGGTGTACGGCGAATTACCACCTGCTGCGTTTAATGCAATAGTGCCATCATTTCCATTGGAAACTGTCGTACTTGCTGTTAGTGTTAACGCGCTTGGTTCTGTAATAGTAGAAGTAAAAGCTTGCTGACAACCGTTGGCGTCTGTAGCTGTGAGTGTGTAGGTGCCTGCTGCTAGGTTATTGAAAACGGGTGTATTTACCGCGGCGCCACCATTGAGTGAATAAGTGTAAGGACTTGTGCCGCCACTTACTTGACTGGTCAACACACCATCGTTGGCACCATTACAACTAATCATTGTTGGAAGCATATTGACATTAAGTGCAGCCGGTTCTGTGACCACATATGTAAGTGTCGTGCTGCAGCCATTGGCATCTATAATACCGATGGTGTAAGTACCTGCGCCGAGGTTGACAAATGTATTGCTGGCTTGGTCCGCGCCGTTATTGATGGTGAAGTTATAAGGAGCAGTGCCACCTGTAGGACTCACCACAATAGTTGCTGTTTGTGAACCGGCACAAGATATGGTTGCTGTTTGAGAAACAGTAGCTGCAATATTAGCAGTTGCAACAAGTTGCACAGTACCTGATACCGTACAACCTGCGTTGTCCGAAACGCTGTAGTTATAGCTTCCAGCAGCGAGATTATTAAAGACATTTGTGGTTTGGGTAGGTGAATTATCGATGCTATATGTGAAAGGCGCACCTGTACCCGTTGTTTGCAATTGAATGACGCCATTGCTCGCGTTGCAACTTGGTTGTTGACTTACAATAGTATTCACAGTAAAAGAAGAAGCGCCCAATACATTGAGATTAATGCTGTATGCATCGTTACATGTGTTTTCATCATTGCCATTGCCATTGATATTGGCTAATTGCAGATTGATTGTATTTGCACCCGCCTGTAGACCACTTACCGTAATTAGCACCGTGTCAACAGATTGATAAGCGTTAAGCGACGTGGTAGTGTAAGTTTGTGTGCTTGCTGTGGCCGTTCCAACTTGAGAACTCATGCTAAAAGAATTGACGGCATTGGCACCTCTGTTTTCTACGACAACTGCAATTTGGGTGCTGGTTCCGCAAATTCCACCGCTTTGGGCTGCAAAGGCGTCCAAAATGGCCAGATCCAAAGAATCAGGATTCATTTTAAAGGCCGAAACATTGGTAACAATGTTGTTATTAGAGCTCATTACCACACCGGTATAGAAGAAAGTAAGACCATCGAAGTCGTCAATACACATGTGGTGGTAATCCCCCCAACGTGTGTTGGCGGTTCTGGCAGACATCCCTTGCTTGATCATGGTTTCTGGAAGTGTCATTTGGCCGAGCGGATCACATGCTTTACGACCGGTCATTTGAATGGAAGGGTAATCTGGGGCAGTGGTACCTGAGGTCGAGTACGCCATCATGATATTGCCATATTTATCAATATTAATTGCAGGCATCCAGCGATTAAGTGTTGTGCCAGGTGCGTAGGTCCCTTCTTGGTACAAACTCCAGCTGCCAGTGCTGCCGGTAGGTCGGCGAAGTTCTAGCCAACGCACACCTGCACGGTTGTTGCCATTAACATCTGTGGACAAGCACAATACCATTGCTTGGTGGTCATTGAAAACACGCATGGGCGCTTTGTACATCACGCACTCGCGCAATGGATCTAGTTTGACTGTGGTGCCGGGTTGAGCAATACAAGAAAAGCTGGTAAGCCCACAAAGATCTGAATCAATTTCTGTAATGGGCACATCTTGGATTTTGGCAACACTACCTGTGTTGTTCGTCCAGTTGATGGTCATTTCCCAGATTTCTATCCAATCATTCGTAGGGCTATCCGGAGAGCCATTTGTGTGTTTTTCGTCGTCGCGGTGGCGCACAAAAAGCGGTTTTTGACCGGCCGGTCCTGGTAAGTCACCTTCAAGGTCGACGGGTGTGATGGATTGAAAACCAAATCCGTTGAGCGTGTATCCAATTGCCACACCAATAAAAGGAGAAGTAGCGCCAGAGATAAGCGCACTGAGTTTCATAGCATATACGCGCGGAGGACCACCTTCGTTGGTTGTAGCCAATAGAGCGTCTGCGGTTTCGCAAATGCTCCATTTAGGGTAATCGGGAAAATTTGGACACGTGAATTGGTAGAAATTGTAAGTTCCTTGCGGATTACTTGTTTGTGAGACATAAACCAATAGTTTTTTCTGGGCTGTGGTGGAAAATTGTGTAATGATCCAGCGCTTTGCAGTTTTATAATACAAAATGACGGGGTCCCCAAGTCCTGTAACCGTAGGGCTACCGAGTGAAGCCATAACCAGTGTCCCGCTAATTGCTGTTCCATTAGATTTATTAAATATTTTGTAAGCACCACCGCTACCTGCATTGGTTCCTTGAATATAAACAGTCGAATCCGCTTCTCCGGTTGGGTCCGGAGGTGAAATGCCATTGCCAATGCCTTGGACTTGCCAGAGTAAGCTAGCAGATGTTGTTTTTTGGTAATTTTGGTGTTGTTGCCAGACCCAATCGGGTTGGTGGGCATTGCCGCTCATTTGTACAGCTAATTCGCGGCCTTTGAAGTTGGGAACAATAATTTCTTTATTGGCATCTGCACCTGTTGGCGCTGCAATTAGTTGAGCAGTTCCGGGGCTGAAATAACCATAAAATTCTGCTTGTTGCGCTCTAAATTGATGCACAAATAATAGGCAAACGATAAGGTAGTGTAGTTTCATAGTTGATCCGTTGAGTTTAGCACGATGAAATTATGAAAAATTATCGAAATCAGTAGCTTAAGTATTAATTTTACAAGCATGATATTCTTGTTATCACCTGCTAAATTAATGCGCCCTTACAA
>JBJTNX010000228.1:0-5149 GCA_046074325.1 Sphingomonadales bacterium | reverse complement strand
TTGAAAAAGCCAATGCCGCATGGCAAACTATCCAAAGCCTCTCAGACGACCAACTCCGCGACAAAACGCGCAGTTTCCAAGCCCAAGTTACCCAAAGTATAGCCGCGCTAGAACAAGAACTTGCAGCCCTTCAATCCCAAGCCGCAGACCTCAACACGCCCTTCGAAGAAAAAGAGAAACTCTACGATCAAATTGATCAAATGGTCAAAACCATCGACGATCGCATCGAAGAAGAATTACTCGTTATTTTACCAGAGGCTTTTGCCGTTGTAAAAGAAACCGCACGCCGTTGGGCCGAAAATGGCCAACTCAGCGTGAGCGCTACTGATTTTGACCGTCAGCTTGCCGCAGCCCGCGATGGCATTACCATCGACGTCGACCGCGCCATTTGGCATTCCGAATGGACCGCCGCCGGTAATAAAATTAAATGGGCAATGGTTCATTACGATGTTCAGCTCATGGGAGGAGCCGTCTTGCACCGCGGAAATATCGCCGAGATGCAAACCGGTGAAGGTAAAACATTAGTAGCTACACTTCCTGTTTACCTCAATGCGCTTTCTGGCAAAGGTGTACACGTCGTTACGGTCAACGACTACCTCGCCAAGCGCGATGCCGAATGGATGGGCCCGCTCTACGAATTTCACGGCTTGCGCGTCGATTGCATAGACAAGCACCAACCCAACTCTCAGCGCCGCCGTCAGGCCTATTTAGCCGATATTACTTTCGGAACCAACAACGAATTCGGTTTCGACTACCTCCGCGACAACATGGCCGGTCACGTCGACGACATCGTGCAGCGCAAGCACCATTTCGCAATTGTCGATGAGGTCGACTCCGTCCTTATTGACGACGCCCGAACGCCCCTTATTATTGCAGGCCCGACGCCAAAAGGTGATGAACACGAGTTCCACGAACTCAAGCCGCGCATCGAACGCGTTGTAGAAGCCCAAAAAGCATTTGTACAGCAGTGCCTTAATGACGCCAAAAAAATGCTGAGCGTCATCAACGAACCAAACCCCGACAAAAACGAACAAAAGCGTTTACTCGAAGAGGGTGGCATTGCGCTATTACGTGCCCACCGCGGCTTGCCAAAAAACAGAGCCCTCATTAAGTTTTTATCGGAACCCGGCATCAAAGTTCACTTGCAAAAAACCGAAAACTTCTACATGGCCGAACAAGGCAAAAACATGAAGAAGATCGACGCCGACCTTTTCTTCGTTATCGATGAAAAAAACAACTCCATCGAACTCACTGACAAAGGCATCGACCTCGTATCGGGCAAAGACGACCGCGACTTCTTCGTGATGCCTGACATCGGTGCTGAAATCGCCAAACTGCAAAAAGAAGCGCTGGCCAAAGAAGCTTACCTCGAACGCAAAGATGCTTTGGTAAGAGAATATTCGATCAAATCAGAGCGCATCCATTCGGTTAGCCAGTTGTTACGTGCCTATACGCTCTTCGAAAAAGAAGTGGAGTACGTCATCATGGATGGCAAAGTCAAAATCGTCGACGAATCTACCGGCCGTATCATGGAAGGTCGACGTTATTCAGATGGTCTGCACCAAGCCATTGAAGCCAAGGAAAATGTTACCGTTGAGGCGGCAACCCAAACCTATGCCTCTATAACCTTGCAGAATTACTTCCGCATGTACCACAAACTTGCGGGCATGACCGGAACCGCAGAAACCGAAGCCCGCGAATTCTGGGACATCTACAAACTAGACGTAGTGGTTGTCCCGACCAACCGCCCTATTTCGCGCAAAGACCAAGACGACTTCGTCTACAAAACAGCCCGCGAAAAATACAACGCGATCATCCTGGAAATCGAAGATTTGGTTGCCAAAGGCAGACCCGTATTGGTGGGTACCACCACCGTAGAAATCTCTGAGTTGCTTTCGCGCATGCTTCAAATGAAGAAAATTCCGCACCAAGTACTCAATGCCAAATACCACCAAAAAGAGGCTGAAATTGTAGCCAATGCCGGTTTGGCTGGTACAGTTACCATTGCCACCAACATGGCTGGTCGTGGTACCGACATCAAATTGGGCGAAGGCGTCAAAGAAGCAGGTGGTTTGGCAATCATCGGTACAGAGCGCCATGACTCTCGCCGCGTAGACCGTCAGTTGCGCGGACGTTCTGGTCGCCAAGGAGACCCAGGTTCTTCGCGTTTCTTTGTCTCCCTCGAAGACGACCTCATGCGTAAATTTGGCTCTGAGCGCATTGCCGCCATCATGGACCGCATGGGCCTCAAAGAAGGCGAGGTGATTTCTGCCAATATGGTATCCAAATCCATTGAGCGCGCCCAGAAAAAAGTCGAGGAGAACAATTTTGGCATGCGTAAAAACTTGCTCGAATACGACGACGTCATGAACGCCCAGCGCAAGGCCATCTACCGTAAACGCCGCAACGCGCTCTACGGCGATCGCCTTGATATCGATATCGATAACATGTTCTATGACCACTGTGAAAACACCGTGGCAAACTACAGCAAAGGTTCTTACCAAGAATTTGAAATGGAGCTCTTGCGTCTCATTGGAATTGAAACACCTGTTACTGAAGCCGAATACCAACAACTGAATGCCGCAGAACTCACCAACCGCGTTTATGCTGCACTGCGCGAATCCTACGACCGCAAGTGTGAAAAAATTGCGCGCATGGCATATCCACAAGTAAAACATGTGTTTGAGACCATGTCTGCACAATACAAAAACATCGTTTTTCCGCTCACTGACGGCCGTCGCCAAATGCAACTCATTGTCAATTTAGAAGAGGCCTACCAAACCGAAGGACGCGCCATCTCTAAATACTTCGAGCGCAACGTGCTTTTGAGTAAAATCGATGACGAATGGAAAGAACACCTCCGCGAGATGGATGACCTCCGCTCGGCAGTGCGCAATGCACAATACGAGCAAAAAGATCCATTGGTCATTTACAAACTGGAATCCTATGAACTTTTCCGCAGTATGCTCAATCGCCTCAACGAAGAAGCCCTCGACTTACTGATGCGCATGGATGTCCCGGTTGAGCAACAAATACAGAGCACCAACCAAGAAGATCACCAAAACAACTACGCCAAGGCACAAACCAACAGTTTGCCAACGCCAAATCAACAAGCCATTGCCAATTCAATGCCCAATGCGCCAGAGCCAGAAAAAAAACAACCGGTTGTGGCTGAACAAAAGATCAATCGCAATGATCCTTGCCCTTGCGGTAGTGGAAAGAAATACAAACAGTGTCACGGTCAATAAATGCACGTCCCTTCCATTGGCATAGTCGGTTCTGGTAAAGTAGCTCAAATGTTACTGCGCCTTGCGCATGCGGCTGGCATTCCTATTGCCGGCATTTATGCCAGAAATGTTGCGAAAGCCACCGAGCTTGCTCAAAAGTACAAATGCCCGGTTTTTACTGAACTTCAAAACCTAAAGCCCGATCTACTGCTACTATGTGTTTCGGATGACGCTTTGCCCCAAATCATTGGATCACTAGCGCCGCAACAAATTGCCGCCTATACCGCCGGAAGCCCGAGCATTAAACTTTTTGATCATGCGCTACTCGGTGTTTGCTATCCATATCAGTCTATTTCAAAAGGCCGTGATCTACTTGCCTCCGATATTCCCTTTATGATCGAAGGTAAAAACGACCTCGTGCTACAACGCATCACCGATTTTTTGAATGCTTTAGGTGCACAATTTCAAAAGTGTGGCTCTGTTCAGCGGGCACACTACCATTTAGCAGGTGTCTTTGTCAACAACTTTGTGAACCTCATGCTACTAGAGGCAAGTAAAATCTTGCAAGATGCCCAACTGGACATGACACCAATGTATCCATTGCTCAATGAAACCATAGCCAAAGCCATTCTATTGGGCCCTGAAAACGCCCAAACAGGGCCAGCACTGCGCCACGACCAAAACACCCTCGACCGCCATCGGGCCCAATTAAATCCTGAGCAGCTCGTCGTTTACAATTGCCTGACCCAACGCATCCAAGACCTTTTCAAAAATGCTTAGTTACAAACAACGCCTCAACCACATCGATACCTTTATTTTTGATGTAGACGGCGTCTTTACAGACGGAAAAGTGTACCTCATCAATGACGAAATCGTGCGCGCGCTTAATTCCAAAGACGGCTACGCCGTACAGTACGCCGTCAAGATGGGCTATCGCATCTTTTGTATAACTGGGGGTTCTTCGCCCGAGGTCAAAAAACGCTTAATGGGCTTGGGTGTTCATGACGTTTATTTAGCGTCTAAAAACAAACGCGAGCGCTATGAACAAATCAAAGCCGAGTACCAACTCACCGATCAACAAATTGCCTACATGGGCGACGACATCCCGGATATTCCTGTATTAAAAGTAGCGGGTCTTTCTGCCTGCCCACAAGATGCCGTCAGCGATGTCAAGACTGTAGTGCATTACCAAAGTCCGTTTTTAGGTGGCAAAACTTGCGTCAGGGACCTCATTGAGCAAACGCTGCGCTGTCAAAACAAATGGCTCAGCGACCTCGCTTTTGAGTGGTAAGCCAATACGCATTTAATTCTTCGACCATTTTCAATTGGTTTATTGCCCTTCGCAGGTTATGCTCCTGGTCTTTAACTCTGTAATAGCGATCATTTTCTAAATAATCGGTTAAAAAACGGAGGGCCTGAACCATTATTACGCCAGTGGCTGCACACCAAAGCGCTACAGGATCGACGCCAAGTGCATCTTGAATGGCTTCGTATATTTCTTTTCTGAATACGCTTTGGTCCAAATTTATATCCTCTCCTACTGAACAGTAAGACCGAATCATGTCGCCGTAATCATAAAACGGGCTACCTAATTGGATGGTATCCCAATCGATGAGCGCCCGAACCGTCTTTCCGTTGGGATGAAACAAAAAATTACTGAGTTTTGGGTCCGCATGGATCAGCACCTTAGGCTGGTTTTCTAAAAAATGCTGCCAATTGCGTAGCATTTCCCAATTGGTCTCTATATCTTGTATGGCACCCGCAGCCTTTCGTTTTCTTTCGGGTGTAGCTGCTCCTTTGGCAGATTCATAAGAAGCCATTCTTTTGGCTACATCTAAAAAGTCAGCAATTGGCGCTTTCCAATCTTGCGCATCCAGCATGGAAAGCGCACTGTGAAATTCTTGCAGGGCTTTGGCTGCCAA
>JBJTNX010000227.1:0-22218 GCA_046074325.1 Sphingomonadales bacterium | reverse complement strand
TTTTGGCCTCCGGCAAAAAGATAACCGCTAAGCGCAGATAAAATAACGAGGAAAGAAAGCCGGAACTTGGTAAAAACCAAGTAAGTTTTGAGCGTTGATGGTGCTTTTGAAGTGATTTCGGACATCGCTACAAAATTACATCAAATACACTTTGTATAATAAATAAAACAAGCCAAATAAGCAGAAAAATCAAACCACATCCGATGAAAAAAGCGCCAAGCGGAATACCGATGATACCCCCCATTAAATAGAAAATAAGGCCAACGACTATAAAAACCAGACCAACAACCGCAAATGCGTGACCAACTGAACCAAAAAACCCTGTAGATCCTAAGGCGTCTTTATTTGGAGTTTGTGGTTTTACATGAGGCGCAATGGTTTGGGTGATTTGCCGCTTAATTGTTTGAGGTCTGCGAATAGAGGGTTTGGTTGTCAAAGGTTTAATTTCATGAGCAAGGGGTAATGCTAAAGTCGGTGCTTGTTCGGTATTGCTTGCTGCAGTTTGAGATTGAGTTTCCGCAATGTGTGTTTCAATTCGCTTTTCGGGAACCGTTAATTTCTGGTTATTTTCTGGTGTGTATTCAGCGTGGCTTTCCAAGACGCGTAGTGGCTTGCTGCGATGTAGCAATTCTTGTGAAGATTGGCAAGCAAATAACACGCAAAGGACAAGAAGAAAACTAAATAGGTTCTTGATTTTCATGATAGTAGTCATTTTTAATAAAGTATTCAAGTAGCGCTTCTTTGAGTAAGTGCTGTTGTTGTTGGTGGTTGAGCGGCGGCAGTTTTTGGTTGAGTGTAAAGTGCGGCCAAAGGTCGGCATCACGGCCGTCGAAGGTGTAGTATCCGTAGGGCTCAAGCAGCGTGCAGATAGCAATGTGCATGAGTTCCATTTTTTGTTGCTTAGAAAAAGTTTGGTGCCCCATGCCGAGTTCATTGACGCCTACTAAAAACAAAAAAGTGGACATGTCCATCCCCGGACCAAAGTCTTTTTCGAGGTGTTTTTGAAGTTTTTGAAAGCGCAATTCAATGTCGTGATCCATATTGCAAAAATACGCATAGAACGGCGATGTAAGACACAAAAAAAGGGGCCTCTTTCGAAAGCCCCTCCTTTTCATCAATCAACTTCTTATTTCTTCACAAATTGCTTGCTGCTGTTACCAGCTGCTGTTGCGATTTGGATTGTGTAGATACCCGCTTTGAGGTTCTCAACATTGATTTCCTGTGTTAAACCATTTCCAGCAAATTGAGCAACTACTTTACCACTGAGGTCAAGGATGCTGATTTGTTGCATGGCGTCTGTAGCTTTAACAGTCATAACTGTGTTCACTGGGTTCGGATAAAGCGTAACAGTGTTGTTAAGTTCTTCAATTCCAGTTGTACAATCTGTACAGCTTTCCCAACAAACTTCAGGAAGTGTAGCTGCACCAGCAACAACATAGTAACGGTTGTTGAAACCATCGTTAATAGGGTCAATACATGTTGCAGTAGCGTCAAATTGCTCGGAATCGTTCCAGCCATCTACTGTAAATTTGTACTCGATGTTACCTACAGCAAGTGGAACGGTGATGTCCCAAACGTTGTCTCCGTTGGCATCTGTCATTGGGGTACATGAACCACACCATCCGTTGAAGTTACCGTTAAGGAAAACACCTGGTGTAGTTGAGCCACCTGCAGCGATGTAATCATTCATGTCTACAGTGAATGTAACATCGTTGGTACAAACGTCGCAGCTAGCAAAACAAACGTTCGGTAAGGTAACGTCACCAGCAACTACGTGGTAGCGGTTGTTGAAACCATCGTTATTTGGGTCAATACATGGCTCAGTACCAGTGAATTCTTCTTGTGCATTCCAACCGTCGATAGTAAACTTGTATTCGATAGCTCCTGGAGGCAATGGAAGGGTAGTTTCCCACATACCGTTACCCATGTCTGTCATTGGGTTACAAGTACCACACCAGCCATTGAAAGTACCGTTCACAAAAACGCCACCTGTCAAAGAGCCTGTGTATTGTGACATGTCTACGCGGAATTTAACGTTGTAATCTTGAACAGCAAGTGGAACAGTGCGTTGGTAAACAAAACGCCACCATCCTGGACCGAAGTTGATATCGGCAGTAAGTGTGTTTCCACCGTTAGAGATAGCAACGTTGTAAGTAATTGAACTGGCAGCGGCAGCAGGGCTTGCGATTTCAGCACCGTTAATTACTTTCGCCAAACCAATATGTGCGCCTAGACCATTTACTGTAAGCGTACCGGCTGCAGCATCGTATGCGTAAGTTGCAGCGCCTCCAACGTGAGGTGCAATCGGAGCGCCACATCCTTCTGGGGCACCTTGCCATGCTTCTAGCCAAGTTGATCCATCCATGTAATGCGTCATGTTGCCATTGGCTTCAAATTTAATAGAGTCGTCGAATAGACAAGCTCTGGTGGTGACGTCACCTGCGCTGTTAGACCACCAGCTGATGTTACCCAATCCTGGGCCAACGCCAAGGGCTGCAGCTTGTGGTGCTAATTTCCATGTGCCTTCAATTTGAGCTGAAAGGCTCAAAACTGGCGCAAAAAGCAAAAAGTACAGTTTTTTCATTTGTTTAATTTTTAGAGGTTTTAGAGTTCAAATTTAAATAGAACGGGTTAAATATAGTAAAAAATACAATAAGCAAAAAATTGCGCACTTAAAGTGCTCGTTTTCAGTTAAAACAATAAGTCATTAAAAAGTTCGAAGACAACTTTATTTTCTCCACAAATGATTTCAAATGTGCCCTTTTCAGCGCGCCATTTGCCATCGGCACTAATTCTTTTCAATGTGTGCGCATCAAAAGAAAATTCAAGCGTTTTGTTTTCGCTCGGGCGCAGCGTTACCTTGTAGAAATCAATCAGCCTTTTGTTCTCAGGCGTTGTACTTGCGTATAAATCGCGAAGGTAAATCGGGACTACCATTTGAATTGGCGCATTGTGTGGATTACTGACATTTACCGAAATAGAGAAAGTTCCTTTCTGTTCGTCTTTGCTTGTGAGTTCCATTCCATTAATTGCGCCCAAATGATAAGAAAGCCCGAAACCGAAATCCCATTGTGGGTTATATGCTGTAAATTGACCTGATTTGGCACGCGCCACACTACCTGGGTGGTCATAGAATTCGATGACGCCGTCATAGCGTGGGTAAGTGTAAGGAAGGCGTCCGCTGAAATCTGCCTTTCCGATCAGGAGCTCTGCTAACGCAGCACCCCCGTAATCGCCAGGTAAATAGGCCTGAACAATGGCATCACAGAGTGGTTCGATATCGTTGATAATGCGAGGTCTGGCCTCCAGTAAAACCAAAACAACTTTCTTTTTAGCTGCTTTTGCCAAGCGTACCAGTTCTTTTTGTTTGTCGTCGAGTTGCAAACTGCGGATATCACCTGGCTTTTCGGTTGCTGGAAGTTCACCCACGCAAATGACGATGACATCATTTTTTTTAAGTGCTTTTTTATAGTTGTTGATGTCAATATATCGCGAAGCTTCAAAGTCATTTTCTAAATAAAGATCTACGCCTTTAACATAAGAAATAGTGGCATTTGGAAGTTGGTGCTTCAGCGCTTGATATATATTGAGGACACCTTTTGTATTGAAACTGGTGTCCATACCTTGCCATGTATGTGTCCAGGCACCGTTGAGCATATTGATGCTCGCTGCTCCCGGGCCAGCCACCAAAATCCGAACGTTGTTAGCTAACGGCAATGTGTTATTGTCATTTTTAAGCAAGGTAATTGATTCAAGGGCTGCTTGCTTGGCGATATCTTTGAATTTTTGGCTACCAAAAAGAGGATAGTTGTCCAAGTTGGGTAGCGGATTGTTGAACAAGCCTAATTGCTTTTTGACATAGAGAATTCGTCTCACGGCATCGTCTAGGCGTGTCATGGAAATCTTTCCTTCTTTGACCGCTTTTACCATGTCTTGGCAGTAGGTTTTGTATTGCGGATTTGATGGCACCATACTCATGTCCACACCAGCGTTAAAGGCCTGTATTGCCGCTTCTGAGAGCGATGCGGCTGTGCGGTGAACGGTATGAAGCATGATGAAGTCTTCCCAGTCCGAAACTACGAAACCTTTAAAGCCCCAGTCTTTTTTGAGTGTTTGGGTAAGCAGTTGGTAATTGGCATGGCCTGGTATGCCATTCACGACACCAGAATTGATCATAAGCGTGAGCGCACCTTTCTCTACAGCAGCTTTAAAAGCGGGCAAGTAGAGTTCTTGCATATATTTTTCTGGAATGAAAGCAGGCGTGCGGTCACGGCCAGTGAAGCTGGCGCTGTAGCCAACAAAGTGCTTTAAGCAAGCAGCAGCATGGAATTCATCAACTTGTGCTCCTTTGCCTTGGTAGCCTTCTACAAGAGACACGCCCATTTGGGTACCTAGAACGGGGTCTTCTCCCAGTGTTTCAAAGTGGCGCGACCAAAGCGGTTGGCGCCCGAGATCCAATACTGGTGAAAAATTCCACGGTATCCCTGAGGCCCTGCATTCATAAGCGGTTACTTCGCCCATTTGGCGAGCAAGGTCTGTGTTCCAAGTGGCAGCCAAGCCGATTTCTTGTGGAAATAACGTGCCGCCAACCGTATAATTCACACCGTGAATGGCATCAATCCCATAAAGTATCGGAATGTTTTGTTGTTTCTTGAGGTAAGGCGCATGGATATCCGTCATTATGGACTTCCATTCTGCGCTTGTCAAAGTGTGCCAGCCTACATTCAGAACCGAACCGACATGATAAACTTCAAGGGCTTCTTTGAGTTTCGCTTGATCGATGCGAGCAGGTGCCAAAGCACCACCTTTCTCATCAGCTTGGTGAATGGCATCAAGGGTAATTTGACAAGTTTGTCCTACTTTTTCCTCGATGCTCATTTGCGAAATAAGCACTTCAATATCTGCCTCACTTGGATTGGTAAAATATAGGGATTCAGAACCTTTTAGTCCGAGAAGAATAAGCAATAATGCTAAAGCAGAAAGTATCCTCATGATTGGAATAGAATTTTATTGGAAAACGCGAACGTAATCGACATACATTTTTTGTGGAAAAACAGTAGTTGCGTCTGGAGAGCCAGGCCAATTACCGCCCACCGCGACATTCATGATGATGAAGAATTTTTCTCTGAATTCAGCCATGTCTGCAGGGCTTGTATCGATGCTATGGTACTCGACGTTGTCCAGTAACCAATGAATTGAATTGGCGTCCCAAGTGATAGAAAATACGTGAAAATTGTCGGCAAATTTACCAGATGGAAGCGTTTTACTGCCGCCGTATTGAGCATGTGTTCCGTTGTTGCTCCAATGCACGGTTCCATGCACTGTGCGGTCATTTGCGCCCGCGCCACCGATCAGCTCCATAATATCGATTTCACCGCATGCTGGCCAGCCGGCTGAAGTAATATTGTCTCCGAGCATCCAGATCGCTGGCCAAATGCCTTGTCCGTAGGGAAGTGCTGCACGAACATCAATACGGCCGTATTTCCATGATTTGATGCCTTGTGTTTTGATGCGGCTTGAGGTGTAATTGGAGGTGTTGAAGTTCTCGTTTTTAGCGGTAATGGTGAGGATGCCATCAGCCACTACGGCATTGTCTTGTTTGTAGTATTGCAATTCGTTGTTACCCCAACCCCAACTACCGGTCCCGATGTCGTAGGTCCAGTCTGAGGAAAGGCTTGCGCCGTTGAATTCATCTTGCCATACCAAACTCATGTTTGGATAAGTAAGCGGACTGATATAACCGGAAGTCGGTGCGCCCGTGTTGCCGGTACTGATTTCAATAAGCACTTCTTCTACTTTTTCGATATAAGAAGTTTGAAGCGTATGCGCTCTAGTTCTGATTTTATAGGTCCCAGAGGCATTGTAAATGTGCGTGGCTTCGCCGTCCTGTGTTTCTACAGTAATGGTATCGTTGTTATCGTAGAAAGTAACTGTATAAAAATTAGCACTGTCCGCAGAGGCAATTACGTGTACTTCACCGTTGGTGATGGTGAGTTGTGTATTCAGGTTGCTAGGCAGTCCGGGCGCTTTAGGTTCATCTGGCTGACAAGCTAAGAGCGTCAAACTCATCAATAAGAAGGTCATCATTTTCATGGGGTTGAATTATAAAGTCTTGAGTTTGAGGTACCATTTGAGTCCGCCGGCATGATGGCCATATTGCAAATGCATTGTGGAATCGGTGATAGAAAGTATGCGATAAACGCGTGGCCCTGTGAAAAAGCCCATAAACGCATTGCCAGAAATAGTGATCGTGTTATCCGTTCCTTCAGTGAGCAACCAACTTTGGTCCATTTGGTTGTCAAAAGGTGCTGTGAAATCGCCTAGGTTTTGAAAAGAACCAGGAAAAGAAGCAGCGAGGCTGTTGTGAATATAAACATCGCCATTAGTAATCATGTCAAATTTGAAGGCATTAAGATGAAAAATGTATTGGTCGTCGTAAAGACCACATCCTGGTTTTTCGCCTGCGCCTGCAGCCCACCATTCTGGCGTTGCGCCTAAGGCACTTTCAGGGTCTGGTCCAACGCCCATGTGTCCGGCTGCTGCTGAATCTACAATCCAGACTTTGTAACCCGGGCCACTAACGCCACCCGTAAGCATGGTGTAAAAAGGATTGTTCAATAAGCCTAAGTCATCATTGGCAATAGTGACTTGTTGACTTGAACTGCGGCTACCGCCTTTTGCAAAAACAGTCAATTTGATGGTATAAGTGCCTGCATACGGATAGGTGGCCGTAACGTTGGCGCCCTGCGCTTTGGTTCCGTTGCCGAAATCCCAAACACATTGAATATTAGGGTTACTTGCGCTAAGTTCAATTATGTTGGCATTTGCCGCAGAAGGGGCCATTGTAAATTGGGCATCTGCATCAGTTGGCGCAGGCCCAAGACTAGGTTCGTATTTCTGACAGGCTACTAGCGCAAGTCCGATACTTAAAATGCTTAGCAATAATGTTTTCATGGTCTTTTTCTTTAAAAAATTAATAACCAGGGTTTTGCGTCCAATTCCCTCCCGCTAAGTCGATTTCAACTTGTGGAATAGGGAAGAGCTCGTGCTTACCAACAACAAATCCAGGGATATATTGTGCGGCTTGTCCGGTACGAACAAGATCAAAAAAGCGGTGACCTTCGCCAGAGAGTTCTAAACGGCGCTCAAGGTATACTTTTTCGATAGCATTTACAGAGGCTCCAGGGATACCAGCGCGTTGACGTATTTGATTGACAAGCTGGGTTGCGCGAGTAGGGTTGCCAATTTGGTAATTTGCTTCTGCGGCCATAAGCAGCACATCGGCATAACGCAACACACGGTAATTAACCGGACTTGTTAAGTCGTTGTCAGGCAAGCCGATTTCACCTTGTCGTTTGATGTATTTGTTGTTGTAATAACCGGTGTGGCCACCTGCACCTACTGCATATGAAATGGCAGCTGGATTGGGCTGTGCCGCTATGAACGCCTCGATATCGAGAACGGTGGCTGCTCTGCGCGGGTCAATTGGTGAAAATACAGCATAGAGTTCAGGCGTAGGTAAATTGTAAGAGTTGCCATCGCCATAAACGGGGCCGTTGTATTGGCGGATGCCTTGGAAACCAACCGCTGCATTGCCCTCTAGACAAATCCAGCCGCCATAGCTGCCGCCTTCGAGACCCGTATATTCGATGTCAAAAATCGTCTCTGGATTTCCTTCGGCAGCGACACTGAAAAGTTGGCTGTAATCTTGGTAGAGACTGTACTGACCAGATGCGATGACTTCTTCTAAAATAGCAGCGGCTTCCGTGAATTTATTTTGATATAAGTATACTTTACCAAGTAATGATTTTGCGGCCCCACGAGTAGCACGGCCTTTTTGCGCCGCCACTGGATTGAGAACCGCAGCTGCAGCAATGAGGTCAGCCTCAATTTGTGCGTAAACTTCTGCTTTAGGTGAGCGTGGAATGCTGCGCGCTTCTTCAATACCAATGCGTTTGTCAATGATGAGTGGAACGTCTCCGAAGAATTTGACAAGCTCGAAATAGTAGTACGCGCGCAAGAATTTAGCTTCTGCTAAAATGTGTGCTTTACCAGGAAAATCGATGTTGTCTTGGTGTTCAAGGATGTAATTGGCACGTGTGATTCCGGTGTAATTCCAGCGAAACAAACTGCGTAATTCGGCGTTTACACCGCCATGTGTCATGTTGTCGATGTCGTGTAGTCCTTTGCTGTCGTTAACGCTTTCACCGCCAGCGATTGCGTTGTCTGAGGCAATTTCGCCGATCCACAACGATAAAAAGGAGCCTTGCAAAAGGTCATAGGCACCCACGAGTGCGCGATCAAAATCTTCTGGAGTTTGGAAGAAGTTTTCTGCATCTTGCGCGTACGGCGGATCCACAGAAAGGAATTTTTCGCATGACGGCAGCGCAACAACGGTTACGAGCGCCAAAAGGGTATAAATGAATTTTTTCATGATGACTGTGCTTAAAATTTGATTTGAAGACCGCTCATAATTGAACGCGCCTGTGGATACATACCATAGTCTACGCCAGCAGACAATACATTTGAAGCGCCCAAATCAGGGTCGAAGCCCATATAGCGCGTAAGGGTAACAAGGTTATTAGCCGCAACATAAACACGCAGAGATTCTACATGAATTTTGCGCAATACAGCACTTGGTACCGTATAGCCAAACTGGATGTTACGAAGGCGAACAAAAGAACCATCTTCGACATAATAGTCAGAGAAGAGGTTGTTGTTGGTTGGTCCTGTTGTAAGGCGTGGATGTTCGTTCGTAGATCCTGGGCCAGTCCAACGGTCAATGACGTAAGCAAGTTGATTGGCATATGGTTGTTGACGCTCGTAGTTACGGATAATTTCTTGACCTAATGCGGCATAAACGTTACCCGAGAGGTCAAAACCATGTAGTTTAAAATTGAAAGCAAAACCCATTGTAAGGTCTGGAATGGCAGAACCTAAGTAAGTTTTGTCGGAGTCATCCGAGAAATTGATTTTGCCATCACCGTTTTGATCAACAAAAATGAGGTCACCTGGCTGTGCGCCTTCTTGGATAACGGCTGCGTTGTCAATTTCTTCTTGCGTTTGGTACACACCAGCTGTTTGGTATCCGAAGAAATAACCGATTTCGTAGCCTTCTTGGAAACGCGTTGCGACATCGCCGCCCACGCTAAAAGCAGCCCCAGGAATATACTGGATGCCTTCGGGCACGCTCACCACCTTGTTGTTTATGGTCGTGAGGTTGAAGTTGAGGTTGGTTTGAAGGATGTTTTTGCGATCAGATTGATAAGCGAGTTCGAATTCCCAGCCTTTGTTGGAAACATCGCCAGCATTAATGATCGGCGGGTAACCCCCTGGGCCGTAAGAACCAAGAAGCGCTGATACATCTGGCTGGAACAAAAGGTCATTGGTGTTTTTGATGAAGTAATTGGTCGTGAAATTAATGGCTTTTAACCAAGTGAGGTCCAGTCCTATGTTGAGCTGACGTGTGGTTTCCCATTTGAGGTCGGGGTTGGCTGGTCGGCCAATTGCGACACCTTGAGTAATGAGGTCGTCAAACACATAAACACCTTCTCCATTGAGCAAAGCGCGGTAGGCGAAATTTGGAATTTGGTCGTTACCAGAAACGCCGTAGCTGACGCGCAACTTAAGGTAATCGATAGATTTACTCTTGAAAAATTCTTCTTCTGATAGCAACCATCCGCCGGAAATAGTTGGGAAAATACCCCAACGGCTATTAGGGCCAAATTTGCTAGAACCATCGCGACGCAAAATACCAGAGACGAGATATTTTTCTTTGTAGGCGTATTCTGCACGCATGAATGCCGACAACAAGCGCTCCTTGAATTCCCAAGAATTGACGTTGTTGAGGTAGCCACCCTGAGCCGTATTTGCCGATATATCTGCGTAGTCTAATGAGTTGTTGGGAATGCCAAAAGCCACGCCGTTCAAAGACTGTCCTTTGCGCTCAAATACTGACACACCCAATGTTCCTTTGATTTTGTGAACTTCGTTGAATGTTCTGTCGTAGTTCATGAAGGCCTCGTAGGATAAATCCAAAAAGGTGGAGCGCTCTTCGTAAACAGCAGCGCCTCTTTCAATGAAAACGCTATCGGCAATTTCTACCTGAGGAGACTCGAGTTCTGCATTAGCAGCCGTGTTGGCATATTTACCTTCTCCATACCAAACAAGCGGGGAGAATACTTTGGCGTCTACGTTTGCATAATTGTAATTGAAGCGATTTGTAAGCGATAAGTTTTCATTGAATTCGTAGATAAACTCTTCTTTTCCAACGAATTTATTGGCGGTGCTCCAGTTGTATTGATTCATCATTTGGGCAATAGGATTGATGATGTCGCTGACTTCCTCCATGTAAGAGAAGGTACCTGGGCTGCTGTAAACAGGCTCATTAGGAAACGCGTTGATGGTATTGTAAAGTACGGAGCCAATACCGTTCTCAGGTAGCGTGCTGCGCATATCGGAAGAAAACAACAAAACCGAATTGAGTTTGAGTTTTTCAGACATGTCAGTTGCAAAGTTTAAGCGGGCGTTGTAACGTCCGAAGTTGGCTTTATCGGCACCAACAATTCCTTCTTGGTTAAAATAGCCGAGGCCAATTGAGTAACGCGTATTGAGTGTTCCGCCATTTAAAGATAAATTGTGGCTTTGTACTGGTGCAGAACTAAATACAGAGTCTTGCCAGTTGGTTCCGGTTCCTAGGTTGGTATTCGAAAAGGGCATGGCCTGACCTCCAAATGCGAACGCTTCGTTTTTGATGACAGCGTATTCTTCGGCAGTAAGTAAGTCGAGCTTCCGAGCGGTTTGCTGAATACCATAATAACCGTTGTATTCAATGCTTGGTTTGCGGTTAATAGCGCCATTTTTGGTTTCGACAATAATGACACCATTTGCAGCCCGCACACCATAAATACCTGCTGTAGCGTCTTTTAAGACGTTAATTGACTTGATATCTGATGGGTTAAGGGCATTGAGACCTTCTGAGTCGTAGACGACGCCGTCTACCAAGATTAACGGGTCGTTGTCTCCAAATGTGGACAGACCCCGGATGCGGATATTTGCCGATCCACCCGGAGAACCGGAGTTACTGGATACGGTTACCCCCGAAACTTGCCCTTGTAAGGCTTGGTCCATACGGGTCATGTTCATTTTTTCGAGGTCCTCACCTTTTACTTTTGAGGTTGCTCCAGTCAGTTCTTTTGATTTGGCTGTGCCGTATCCCACAACAACAACGTCTTTGGTGTCTTGCGAGATCTCGAGCATGACAACGGTTAAGTTGGCTCTTCCTTGGACGGGCACCAACTGTTTTTGATAGCCCATGGCAGTCAAGACAAGGGTATCCGAATTTAAGTTGCTGACGTTAACTTGAAAAAGCCCCTTTCCATCGGCAAGAAAAGGTTTATTGGTGCTTTTTACGGTGATTTTTGCATAGGGAATGGCCTCAGAGCGCTCGTTCATGACGGTTCCGCTCACAGACTGCCCGTAGACTTGCGCAATACTGATACTGCACAGCAATGCCAGGACTAGATTTCTGATCATGTTGTTATAGTTTTAGAGTGGGTTAAATATAAGCAAAAATTAAATTATTGTACAAATAACAATAAGTTTTAATAAGTGTTTGAAAAACAGAATGATGTAAAAAGAGAAACGGAGACACTCCTCTCCGTTTCAATTGATTATTAACCTGTGTAACGCCCGACAATGAGTGAAAGCGATGCTCGAAGATACAAACATTATTGTAAAAAATACAATAAGTCATCTTTTTTTACATTTTGAAGCTGTATTCTCCTGCGGCGAGCTGCTGTAGATAGCTTTCTCGATCAAATTTGAAGAGCTTCGCAGGTCTGTGCTTCACGTTTTTTTGCTTTTCGTTGAGCGCCATCAATGGAATATGCTTGATTTTCTTGCGGAAATTGGCTTTATCTAATTCTTGCTCGAAAGCAAATTCATATAATTGTTGGAATTCATGAAGCGTAAAACGTTCTGGAAGCAAATCGAAACAAACGGGCTCATGATGCAATTTTTGTTTGAGCATTTCGTAGGTGCTCTCTAAAATATGATTGTGGTCAAAGGCCAAAGAAGGCATTTCATTGAGCGGAACCCAGCTGATGTCTTCTGCCCACGACGATGCCTTTACCTGAAAGTCTTCTATACGGACCAATGCAAAATGTGCGATAGTGATGACCCGGCCTTGCGGGTGTCTTTTTGGATGACCAAACGACTGCGATTGGTGCATTTGTATATGATCTAATCCGGTGAGTTCCTTGAGGATGCGTTCAGCGGCAACCGGGAGGTCTTCATCGGGGTAAACCAAGTCTCCTGGGATAGCCCAATAATTTTCATAGGGTTCCATGGCCCGTTTGATCAACAAGGCTTTGATTTGCCCGGCTTCATAACCAAAAATAATGCAGTCGACAGAGAATGCTGCCGTAAAGAAGTCGTGAAATTCAATTTTATAAATTCCCATTAGTGTCCGCTTGATGCAGCATCAAAGGTATGAATTCCTTTGTTTTTGAGAATAGCAGCAGTGCGAATTGCAAAGTAAATGAGGTAGGCAAAGCATGCAACCCCAACCCAATATGAGTTTTGGATTCCCAACAAGGCATCGTCTGAAAGCCAACCCTGCGTCACCGAAACAATGCCACCGCCCATAATCATGAGGATCATTAAACTTGAGGCAATATTGGTTTTGGTCCCCATACCGGCAATGCCAAGGGTAAAAATACAGGGCCAAAGCGTGCTGCAAAACAAACCCACTGAAATAAATGCAAATACACTTACATACCCGGTCGCAAAAATGCCAATGATGAGGGCTGTAATGCCCAAACCGGAGTACAAGATGATTTGGCGTACAGGATTGCCTTTTGAGATGAAGTCTGCTGCAATAAGCACGAACACCAAGCCAATATATGGCATGAATGAGGAGACATCAGAGCCGCCAATGGTATTTGCAAGTGCAAAAATGCCAAATGCGACAAGCGGTAAGAAAATGCCCATTATGCGGTTAAATAATGCGGATTTTTCGAATACGCCGGCTGCCGAAGCCCAGCGCCCAATCATCATTGAGGCCCAAAACAAAGACACAAATGGAGCGACTTCGCTTTCTTCTTTTCCTAGATGTTGTTTCATGAATTCTGGCAAGTTACTCTGCGTAGCTACTTCTACACCTACATATAGGAAGATTGCGATCATGGCCAGCAACACCTGCGGTTCGCGCAGCGTACTCAAAAGCTGACCTGTTTCGTTTTGTGAGTCATCGCCAATTGAATCTGGAACAGAGGAGAATTTGAAGAAAAGTGCGGCCAAAACAAAAGTAGCGCCAAGGATGAGGTAGGGCATTTGAACGGCAGTGAGGTCAAGGGTGGTTTCACCTTTTGGGAGCCCACCAAAAATAGCATAAGAGATAATTACCGGACCAATGGTGGTGCCGAGGTTGTTGATTCCGCCAGCCATACTGAGTCTGACATTCCCTTTTGCGGGGTCACCCATTTGAATGGCCAATGGATTGGCAGCCGTTTGTTGTAGGGAAAATCCGAGGCCCACAATAAATAAACCGCCTAAAAGAAGCGGAAATGAACCTCCATTTGCCGAAGCCGGTATAAATAAAAGCGTTCCGGCTGCCGAAATCAGTAAGCCAAGAGCAAGGCCGTTTCGGTATCCGATTTTGTTAAGGATGTCTTGTTTGAGGACACCCGAAATCGAGAAATAAAGTAATGAACCTACAGTGTATGCGACATAAAAAGCAAACTCAATGAGCTGAGATTGCAATTGGGTTAGCGTAAGTGCTTTTTTAAAGACAGGAATGAGAATGGAGTTTGAAGCAGCTACAAAACCCCAGAAGAAAAAGATGACAATGAGTGTCCCGAAGGCACTGTAATTTGTTTTTTGCATGGTAGTCGTTAAAGTTTTGGTCCAAATTACAATAATTTGGTTTTAACCGACGTGCTGCTGCGTAATTTTTTCTGTGTTGAGTTGAAATAGGTCTGAAATTGTCTTCACAATTGCCGCTGCATCGAAACCGCAATCTGCCCAAAGTTCTTCTTGGGTACCGTGGTGAATGTACTCGTCTGGAATACCCAAGCGAATGACATCGGCTTTGTATTTTTGATCGATCATGAATTCGAGTACCGCTGAACCAAACCCTCCCATTAGGCAACCGTCTTCAACGGTGATGACTTTGTCAAATTTGCTAAAGATTTCATGCAAAAGCAGGGTGTCCAAAGGCTTGACAAAACGCATGTCGTAGTGTGCAACAGAGACGCCAGATCCTTTGAGTTGTTCGATGGCTTTTTGTGCAAAATTACCCGGATGGCCAATACTGAGAATAGCGATGTCGTCTCCGGAGGTCACCTTACGACCTTGTCCAATTTTGATTTCTTTGAATGGCGTTTTCCATTCGGTCATGACACCGTTTCCGCGCGGATAACGAATGGAGAACGGCCCTTGGTTGTGCAATTGAGCAGTATACATGAGGTTGCGCAGTTCTTCTTCGTTCATTGGTGCAGCAACGACCATATTAGGAATCATGCGCATATAGGCAAGGTCATAGGCCCCGTGGTGCGTTGCGCCATCGGCTCCTACTAGGCCGCCACGATCCAGACAGAAAACGACATTGAGATTTTGTAATGCGACATCGTGCAAGACTTGGTCAAATGCACGCTGCATAAAAGAAGAGTAAATATTGCAGAACGGCACTAAGCCTTGGGTAGCCAAACCAGCGCTGAACGTAACGGCGTGTTGTTCGGCAATACCGACATCAAAAGCGCGTTTTGGCATGGCTTGCATCATGATGTTGAGCGAGCAACCCGAAGGCATGGCTGGCGTCACACCCATGATTTTGTCGTTTTTTTCTGCGAGCTCGACAATGCTGTGGCCAAATACGTCTTGGTATTTGGGTGGCTCTGGAGATTTCGGAACAACCTTAACGATTTCACCGGTTTCTTTATTAAAAACCCCTGGCGCATGCCATTTAGTGGGGTTGCCTTCTTCTGAGAACTTATAACCAGCCCCTTTACGGGTAATGCAATGAAGAATTTTTGGACCAGGGATGTCTTTGAGGTCTTCTAGCACTTTAGCCAAACCAACAACGTCGTGGCCGTCTACTGGGCCAAAATAACGGAAATTGAGTGCTTCAAAAAGGTTGGATTGTTTGAGTAGGGTGCCTTTAAGTGCGTGTGAAACCTTGGAGGCAATCGTTTGGGCATCCGGACCAAACTTTGATATTTTGCCCAGAAGCTTCCAGACTTCGTCTTTGACTTTGTTGTAAGTATGTGAAGTGGTGATATCCGTAAGGTACTCTTTGAGCGCTCCGACATTGGGGTCAATGGACATACAGTTGTCATTGAGGATAACCAATAGGTTGGCATCTTTCTCGAAGCCAGCATGATTGAGGCCTTCAAAAGCGAGTCCGGCGGTCATGGCGCCATCGCCAATAACGGCAATGTGCTGGCGTTGTTTTTCACCTTTGTATTGATTGGCAACGGCCATTCCAAGAGCGGCCGAAATAGAGGTGGAGGAGTGACCCACACCGAATGTATCGTACTCACTTTCAGAGCGTTTTGGGAAACCAGAAATACCGCCTTTGAGTCGGTTGGTATGGAAGCGCTCACGGCGGCCTGTAAGGATTTTATGGCCATAAGCCTGGTGCCCTACGTCCCAGACGAGTTGGTCTTCAGGGGTGTTGAATGCATAGTGTAAGGCAACAGTGAGCTCTACAACGCCCAATGAAGCACCGAAATGAGAATTGCCTATTTCTGAAATAACATCGACGATATATTGGCGCAACTCTTGGGCTACTTGGGGCAGCTGTTCTTCGGTAAAATTTTGACGCAAATCGCTCGGAACTTGAATTTGAGAGAGGTAAGGACCGGGCTTGTAAGGATGATTTGACATATAAGCAAAGTTAAGCGTTTCAGTAGCTTATCAAACACCCTAACGGCTTTTTTGTTCAATTAGTGTGTGGCGCTAGACTTTAGGTTGTTTTTTTCCATCACAAATGCAAACCCTACAAAAAGCAAGACCAGCAAATTATGTAAGAAATGATTGATCAAGGCTTTGTCAAAATGAATTTGCTGTCCTATCCAATATACAAGCAAGCTAGTGCTGAGGTATAAAAAGAACTTTTTCAGGTTGTAGGGAATGGGATAGTGTCGCTGCCCCAAGAAATAAGAAAGGGTCATTTGTGTGGCATAGACAATGAGTGTAGCCCAAGCACTTGCCATGTATTGGTATTGAGGGATGTAGTAAATATTGATTGCAATAGTGAGAAGGGCACCCACAATTGTGATGTAGGCACCGTATTGAGTTTTGCCGCTTAACTTATACCAAATGCTCTGATTGTAGTAAATACCCAAACAAACATTGGCGAGCAGTAAAATAGGCACCACTTTAAGACCTTCCCAATAAGCTTCTTTTTGGATAAAATGTTTGAATAGGTCTAAATTGAGGCTCACAACTAAAAAAACAGCGCAAACCATAGCTATGAAAATGTTCATGACGCGTACATAAACTGTATTGCGGTCTTGATTTTGCATTTGTTTGAAAAAGAAGGGTTCGGCCGCATACCGATAGGCTTGCAAGATGATCGTGACCAACATGGCCAATTTGTAGCACGCGCTATAAATACCCACTTGTGACTCTGCATAGCTGAGCGAGTCCGGAATATTTGGATCGTATAGAATGTGTTTGATTAAGATGCGGTCAAAAGTTTCGTTGATTATACCTGCAAAACCTGCAATGACCAATGGTATTGCATAACGCCACATCCGTTTGTAGAGGCCCCAATCTTTAACAAATACGACATTGAAAATGCTGTCGTAAAGTAAAAGCGGTTTAGCGAGCGATGAGATGAGGTTGGCTAATAGAATGAACAAAATGCCTTCTTCAGGTCTTTCGGCGCTAAAGAAGAAAACCATTGCAATGACATTTAACGCTATATTGAGCCCGATGCTCGTCATTTGGATGGCTGCAAAACGCAGTGCTTTTTCTTCGGCGCGCAAACGCGCTAGTGGGAGCGCGGTAATGGCATCAATCATGACGATGGTGCCTAATAGAACGACATACTCGTTGTGCCCTTCGAAGAGCAGAGCAGTAGCAATATCGTTATTAAAGTAGAGTAAAATCAGGTAAAACAAACCATTGATGCCTACTACCGACCAAAAAGCAGCACTGTATGCTTTTTGCTTATCGCCTTCATTTTGTAGAAAGCGAAAGAAAGCGGTTTCCATGCCGAAAGTAAGCAGCACAATCAAAAAGGCAACCCATGCATACAATTCGGAGATGACGCCGTAGTCTGCGGTTTGTGCGAAATAATAGGTGTGTAATGGAACCAGCAAATAGTTGAGCAAGCGCCCTACAATTGAAGGGAGCCCATAAATGGCTGTTTGGCCAACTAATTTGCGGATGGGATTGCTCATATTAGCCTCGGAAGTTCGGCTTGCGTTTTTCTAAAAATGCGGTGGTGCCTTCTTTGAAATCTTTGGTGCCAAAACACTTGCCGAATTCTTCGATTTCGGTGTGGTAGCCATTGACGCCACTTTGAAAACCAGCATTGACACAACGAATTGCCGCAGCTATTGCCATTGGTGAGTTATTGCAAATTTTATCGGCCATTGCCTCAGCGCTTGCTAATAAGTCGGCTTGTTCTACCACGGCATTGACTAATCCCCATTGTAGTGCTTCTTCGGCTTTGAGCATACCGGCCGTGAAAATAAGTTCGTTGGCTTTACCCCGTCCGACCAATTGTGCCAAACGTTGGGTACCGCCGTAGCCTGGAATAACGCCCAAAGAAGTTTCTGGCAAGCCCATTTTAGCATTGGCACTTGCAATACGAATGTGCGCAGCCATGGCCAATTCCAGGCCGCCGCCCAGCGCAAAACCGTTAACCGCTGCAATAACGGGCGTATTCAGTTGTTCGATGAAGTCAAAAAGAGTGGCTTGGCCGCGCTGGGCCAACTCACCACCTTGCGCAATATTGAAGTCAGCAAACTCTTTGATGTCGGCGCCAGCCACAAAAGCTTTTTCTCCGCTGCCTGTCAAAATAATTACCCCCACATTTGGGTCTTCATTGGCCGTTTTCAATGCGTCGTGAAGCGCTTCAATGGTTAGTTTATTGAGGGCATTAAGTTGCTGCGGGCGATTGATGGTGATAATTGCAATTTGTTTGCGGATTTCAGTAAGTACGAGCGCTTCCATAAATAAAAATTAATACGATAAAGATAGGTAGAATAATCTTTGTGGGGCCTTAGTGCGGTATGCTGATTCGAAAAGTGGTTCCTTTGTCGGGAGCAGATTGAAGCACAAAGACTTTGCCTTTATGGTATTCCTCTACTATCCTTTTGACAAGTGTAAGGCCGAGTCCCCAGCCTCGTTTCTTGGTAGAATACCCGGGTTCAAATATTGTTTTGAATTGTTTAGGTGTCAATCCTTTGCCAGTGTCTGAAATATCAATATGAACCCACTCCGCTACTTCGCGAATATGAATGCGTAATGTGCCAATTCCTTCCATTGCGTCTACAGCATTTTTACAGATATTCTCAACAACCCATTCCATAAGGGAAGCATTGTGAAGCACCATTAAAGGACGTTGCGCATCGAGCTCAAAATGCATTTCTACTTTTTGAGACAGACGGGCTTTGAGGTAGTTGAGGTTGTTTTCAATGGTGGCTGCCAAATCTCCTTCTATGAGTTTTGCGCCAGAACCTATTTTGGAGAAACGATCGGTAATTTTCTCGAGTCGTTCGAGGTCCTTGTGCATCTCTCTTGGGATCATGGGGTCTATGTCTTGTTGCTCGAGGTGCGCCACCCAAGCCATCATAGAAGACAGTGGAGTGCCGAGTTGATGCGCGGTTTCTTTGGCCATTCCGGCCCAAACTTGGTTTTGTTCAGCTTTTCTGTACATTGAAAAAAGGAGGTATCCGACCAAAACAAGCAATCCTAAGACGCCAAATTGCAGATAGGGCAGCCAATAGAGCTGTTTAACCTCCTCGCTGTCCTTGAGATAAAGTAACTTCTGCTTTCCTTTAATCGTTAGCGCTATTGGTTTATACGCCAACTCCATTTCATTAATAGTTGCCTTTATTTGAGCGGGAGCTAATGCGTTTTCAGATAAATTACTGGCCTCAACTAGTTTTGTATGAGGGTCATAAAGCAATACCGGCACAAGGCCTTTTTGATCGGTTAGGTCTGCATTGAAAGAGCGTATTAAGGAATCGGTTTGCGTTTGCAAGCGCAATAATTCTTTGGAAAAACCATAGCAGAGGGTCATGTACATGTCTTCAAATACCTGGATTTTATAACTCCTTCCTTCTTGGATCCAGTTTTTTGCGAGTTGAAGCATCATCTCTTTTGAGGTGGCTTGGACAAGATTTCTGGATTGTGATACACTACCATCATCGTTGAGCAAGATAAAGGGAATGTCTTTGTTTGCCTCAATAATTTGAAGTGCAAAATCGACATCTTGACTTACATTAAGGTCAGATGCCCCAAGTAGCGTGCGGTTGGCTTGCACGACCAACTCCATCTTTTGTCGTTCTTTTTCTTGTAGTGCGCCAAATATTTGGCTGCTCAGCTCAACGAGCTCTGCTTTTTTGCGCAACGCCAATGCCCATTGTTTGGCTTTGCTGCGTTCGCGACTTCCGATTTTTTGGATGCTTTGATTGGAATAAAATAAGGATGCCCCCACCACTAACAAGGCGAGCATGACAAGCAATAGTTTCCAACGTTGTTTGGATGCGTATAAGTCCATTGAACGAATTTACTGAAAATTCGGCGCGGGAAGGCCCAGCACGTCTTTTTCTATTTGTGCGCAAACGCGGCTGAAGTCAAAATGTTGTTGGAAAGCTACTTTATTTAGAGCAGGGTAGTCTTCATTCAAAACCAAATCGATGCACTTATTGAGCGAATTAGTGTCTTTAGCCTCAAAGCAAAGCCCGCCGCCGAACAAATGGATAATTTCTTGGCTTCCGCCGTTATTGACGCCAACAACCGGGCGGTTATGTTGCAAAGCCTCTAAGGTTGCCATCCCTACTGTTTCGTTTTCGGCCGCCATTACAATTAAATCTGCAGCACGATAAACCAATGTCATATTTTGTTGAAAACCAGTCCAAATGATATGTTCTTTTTTTTGATGACTTTCAACGTCTTTTTTCAAACTGACGGCATAGTGGTCAGATTCATCTATGGTGTGTGCTCCTACAAAGATTAAATATTCATTAGATTGTTTTCTTTTCGAAAAACTTTCCACGACAAATTCTTGTCTTTTTTTCGGGTCAATGCGCCCTGGAACAACAAAAATGGTGGCGTCCATGGGCCAACCGAGTAGTTGGCGCGCCGTTTTTTGATCTATGTCAGCAGCATTTTTGAATTCGACTCCTGAAGGAATTGCTTTGATTTTGGAAGGCTTCATTTTGGTGTTGGACTCCACTTGACGTTTTAGATAGGGCAGGGGACATACCCATGAATCAAAAAACACATACCTGAGGGACCTAAAAAACTGAGTGCGTTTTCCGCCGAGGGCCATTTCCATAAAATAGTGCACTTTTATTTTACCTAAGGATAAAAAAGCAATAGATGCGGCAATGCTTTGTTCGCGGGAGTTTCGGAAAATGAGTTGCGTGAAATTTTCGCGATTCAAATAGCGGCATAACTTCCACGCAAATCGCCATTGATAATGTTTGGCTTTTTGTGCTACAATATATAAAGGTATATTTTGTGCCACGGCTACCTTGGCTATCGGGCTATTTGCATTAGCGATACACAAAACGGAATGACCGCGCAGGTGCATTTGCCGGGCATTTCTGAGCTGATTCATTTCCAAGCCCCCCCAACCTTCAGACAAACATAGATAAGCAATGCGTTCCATAGAGCCCCGCGAAATTACCTAGATTTCACCTAAATTTGTACAATGAAAGATTTCAAAGCGCTTTTACTCAAACCTTGGTTTGTTTTTGTATTCAGTTTTATATTGATCAGTGGAACGCTCATTGTGGTTAGCCCTAATTTGTTTGAAGGAGAAATAGTGTACGCTCAAAACGGCAAAAAATACGTTTTGGAGGCACCGCTTAGTTTAGCGTATTTTGTAGGGTTGGGTTTCGATCAAGCCGACATGAAGCAAGTTGTTGATTTCTATTTAACGCGTCGGGGATACATGCTTGCGGCAAGCTTGCTGTTTGGTTTCCCAACCTTGCTGGCTTACCGGTCTTTTCTTGCAAAGAAGCAAAAAGAGGGCTTCACTAAAAAATAGGATTACAAACTTTTAGTGCGTCCGCCGTCTACCGGCACATTTATACCGTTTACATAAGACGCCGCCGGCGAAGCCAAAAAGGCAACAGCTGCAGCTACCTCTTGCGGCTCGGCAATTCGCTTCATTGGGCTTTCTTGTCCCATTTCGTTCAGAATGTCGGCAACGCTTTCACCTGTTTTTTCTGCTTTGGCTTTCGCAATTTCGGTAAGGCGTTGGGTGTTGGTGGCACCGGGTAATACGTTATTAACGGTGATGCCAAATGGCGCCAGCTCGTTTGCGAGGGTTTTGGACCAGTTGGCCACAGCCCCGCGAATGGTATTGGAGACGCCCAAGTTGGGTAGCGGTTGTTTGACCGAAGTGGAGATGATATTGACAATGCGGCCATAACCTCCGGCTTTCATTCCGGGAACCACGGCCTGCATTAAAATATGATTGCAAATGAGGTGTTGATTAAAAGCTGCTAAAAATTCAGAAGTTTCGGCAGTAACAATTGGCCCGCCTTTTGGCCCTCCTGTATTATTGATCAATACATGAATCGGACCATAATTTTCTATAAATTGATGTATTGCGTTTTTTAATTGATCAGGTTGGCTAAAGTCTGAAACAAAAAAACGGTGTTTTTGTCCTTTGCTGTCGTCAAGAGTTGACAATGCTTCTTTTAACTTGGCTTCGTTTCTTGCGGTAAGAATAACAGAAAATCCGTCTTTAGCCAACTGTTGGGCAATAGCGAGTCCAATGCCTTGAGTGGAGCCACAAACGAGCGCATTTAGGTCTTGTGAAATCATTTGATTGTGGAAAGTAATTTTTTGTACAAATAAAATTTTATTTACATTTGCTAAATTACGAATACTAAAGTTATAACTATGAAAAGTTTTACAAGATTAATTCTTACGACTTTTGCACTACTGACAATCGCCTTGAGCACCGCTTGGGCACAGGTTTCAGTTACTGCAACTGGAGGTACTGCGAGTGCAACTTAC
>JBJTNX010000226.1:0-5835 GCA_046074325.1 Sphingomonadales bacterium | reverse complement strand
ACTGTATGCCCGACGGACACAACAACTTATACCGTAATTGGACTTTCTGGTACTTGCCAAAGCCAAGCAGCACAAACCACAATCAATGTAACTTCAGATCCTAGTTTTAGCACAGCGCTTATTTCAGATACCACTCTTTGTGTAGGAGGAAACTTTACATTTAATGTAAGTGTAGTTGGAGGCATCGGAACCCCAACCTATACTTGGTATTTAAATAATGTTCAGAACAATTATTCGGGGGTGGCCATCCCAAATTCGAATAATTCTAGTTATTCAACGCCCACATTTTTGCAAGCAACAACACAATATTATTATGTTCAAGTGAACTACCCTGGATTAGGTTGTGACCAAGCACTTTCTCCAGTAGCGACATTAAATGTCGTAGCTGATCCAATAGTGACCTTAGACCCATTGTATAACCAAACCTTATGCGAAGGAGGGACGGCCAACTGCATTATTCCAACCGTAGTTGGAGGCGTTGGGAACAACACCTATTTATGGCTGCCAACGATGACTGCCGATAGCATTTTATGTCCCCCTAGCTCGCAACTCGGCACCTCAAATTATAACGTCATCGTTCAACAATCTGGTATTGGCTGTGGATCAGTACCTTCCAATACGGTTTCTATTACCGTCATTGCTGACCCAACCATTCAAATAGTTGGAACCAGTAATGTCTGCGATGGAGCAGAGGTACCGCTGCTTACGACCGTGCAAGGCGGTTTGGGAAGCATTGCCAGTTATCAGTGGTCCAGCTCATACCCATTAGGTAATCCATATCAGTCATTAAATGGAGCCAACGCATTCAACTACACAACGATTTCACTACAAGACAATATCGGTATTGCCGTCGAAATGAATCAGACAGTTGAAGGTTGTAATGCAGTTGATACCTTTTTAATCAGTGTATTTGATGATCCTCAGGTTGCCATTTTAGGTGATAGTATGACATGTTTTGGATTAACGAACAGCTTGCAAGCAATTGTCACCGGAGGCGTACCTAATACGACAAATAATTTTACCTGGTTTAGTCCCGGAAATGAACTCAATCCGGCACCATTTACGGTTCAGGCGTCATCGGTATCCAACCAATATACCGGAATCATTGTAAGCGATACAACTTATTTTGTTGTCTTGGACAATTCTGGTTTTGGCTGTGACAACGACACAAGCGCTCTTTTCAATATAGAGGTTGTCCAGTGGGCAATAGCAAATTTTGACATCGACCCTGAAATACCTTCACAATCTATTTTAAACCCAACTTTTAGCTTCATAAATACCTCACAAAATGCGAATAGTTACTTCTGGGATTTAGGAGAGTGTGATCCACAACTCCCGATGAGCGAATTGTATTCAACACCAACCTTGAGTTATGACCCTTATGATGTAGACCAAATATATTATACCTACGGTTGTTCGCCGGGTTATTATTCAGTAACGCTTTATGCATACAATCAGGGAATGTGTCCGGATACGGTTACCCAAATTATTCGTATTCGCGACGAAGTTATTGTTTATGTACCAAATGCATTCACGCCTGGGGACCTCGACAACACAAACCCCACTTTTTATCCGGTCATCACCGGAAAAATTAAACCGGGAACTTACCGTTTCAGTATTTTCGACCGTTGGGGTGAACTTATTTTTGAAACCAACGACCCAACAGCAGCCTGGGATGGAAAATACATTACCAATGAGCTCGTACAAGATGGCGTCTATATCTGGAAACTCACCTTTATTTCAGAAGAATCTGGTGATAAAATTGACCGTGTAGGCCACGTCACCAAACTCAAATCAGACAAAGACAATTAAGATGAAGTACTTTTTGATTTACTACTTTTTGATTGTTGCGCTTTCCAAGCAATCCTACTGTGCGCAAAGCATCTTTGATCTAGCACGCACCGGTAGTGCCAAAGAAATGCAAAAGTATCTGAAGAAACATCCTGAGCATATCAACTTGATTTCAGAACATGGTGCAAGTCCATTTTTATTAGCTGCATATCGAGGGAATAATGAAGTTGCGCAATTGCTGCTTGACAACGGTGCTGACTTCAACTATTGTTATGCAGAAGGGTCCGTCATTTATGCGCTCATCTACAAAAACAACTTGGTTTTACTCGAAGAAATACTTAAAAGGGGCGCCAATCCAAATACACCCTGTCAGTATGAACAATTGGGTTATCCATTGCATTTTGCCTTATCTTTACAACGAACAGATGCTGTTCTTCTGCTCAAGAAATACATGATAAATTTGGATATTGTTGATCCGCAAGGCAGAACAATTATGCAGTTATTGCAGCTCTATAATGATCCCAAATTGAATGAAATCCTTCAGAATGAAAAATAAAATTCTACTTACCGTTCTACTTTTTTTCTGTGCTACTAGATTAATGTCACAAACCTACACCACAGGTGTGGTCAACTTAAGTTCTACTGCTGGTTTAGCAATGACCGCCAAAATTGACGTGGGCACACAAGTTACACTTACGCTAACAGGCCCTTCCGGGCGCTGGTTTGCACTCGGATTTAACGCAACGTCAATGACAAACGGAACAGACGTAGTTGGGGTGCACAGCGCTGGAACACTGAGCGCATTTGACTGCAAACTTACTGGTTTTGCAGCGCCTGTTACGGACGCGCAGCAAAACTGGACCATCACCTCAGATGTCGTTAGTGCTGGCTCCAGAACCATCATTGCGACCAGAGCCCTCAATACGGGTGACGCCAATGATTACGTTTTCCCCAGCACACCAACCTCAATTAGTTTGATTTGGGCGCGTTCGGGATCTGCCACTTTTAGTTACAGCAACCATGGTGGTACCAACCGTGGAATTGTATCTGCTAGTTATACTTTTGTTCCACCCCCAGCGCCACCTGCTGCACCTACCGGTGCTGCGAGCCAAACACTTTGTGCAGGTGCAACACTCGCTCAACTTATTGCAACAGGGACAGCCATTCAGTGGTATGCAGCACCAACCGGAGGCGCGCCGCTTGCTTCAAATACAGTTCTAGTCAACGGAACAACTTACTATGCAACGCAAACGGTGAACGGCTTGGAATCAACAAACCGTTTAGCCGTAACTGTCAACTTAGTTTCAGTGCCGGCTGCACCGACAGCCATTAACGGCGCTATAGATTTTTGTTATTCAGGCGGCTTGCAACCCTATAGCATCAGTGCAGTTGCAGGCGCTACCTCTTACGTTTGGACTACTCCTGTGGGTACAACAGGCTCTAGCACTGGTACGAATATCAACCTCATTTTTAATCAAAGTTTTGTCTCTGGTACGCTAGCGGTTGTGGCCCAAAATAATTGTGGCCAAAGCAGCTCAACAAGTATCGTTGTGTATCAACATTTACCTTCGAATACCACCTTAAATGTAAATTCATGCAATGCCTACACCTTTAATGGGCAAACCTACAATCAGAGCGGAACCTATTCTTATCAAGGAACCAATAGCTATGGTTGTGATTCAAATGTGGTGCTCAATCTCACTATTTTGCCAGCACTTGAAACGACACTAAACGTTGATGCCTGTGGTTCCTACCCTTGGAATGGCCAATCGCTCTTCAATAGCGGTATTTACGTAGACTCTTTACAAACAGTATCAGGCTGTGATTCAATAGTGACGCTCAACCTAACCGTTCATCCAATCTACGCAATTGTAATAGATAGTACTGTATTAGACCAATTCATTTGGAACGGCATAGACTATGCCAATTCTGGAACCTATACGCAGAACTTTACATCTGTAAATGGTTGTGATAGCACTGTTACGATAAACTTGACCATTGAAGACAGCGGTCTCCAACAAATAAATCAAGCCCTTATTATTTCACCAAATCCGGTAAAGATTGGCGGTATCATTTATATCAGTGGAGTCCAACAAGCAAGCTCATTTCAACTTATTTCTTTAGACGGTAAAGCCGTTCAAAAAGGAAATACTGAAGGGGAGATTCAACTTACTAACCAGCTATTAAAAGGGAATTATCTGTTAAAAATCAATGATCGGACATATCCGATTACACTCATTGAGTAAGTTAGATCTTGCTATAACTTTTGTGCATGTACCAAACGTGGGGAAAGCTCAGCGCCGATAAAAAAATAAAAAACTGCCCCCAGTTAGGTGCTTGAAACACGCTTATAAAGACCGCAAATAATACAACGGCCCCAACTGTAAACGGTAAGGCTTGTTTCCACATTTGAAAATCTGACAACGCCAATTTATTTTTTAGGTGTTTCCAACCGTGTAGGCTGTGTTGAAAAATAAAATAACAACCAAAGGCCGGAATCAACGGTAAGAAAAATCCGATGCATACCAGCAATAAGGTTTGAAATAAATTGAAAAAGAAGTGATTTTTTCGGAGCATTATCAAAAATAAAAGCGCTGAACCAGACCCTATTTTCCCCATTAATTGAACATCGAAAGTGCTACCTTCTATTGGGGCAATTTCCATTTGCTTGAGCATAAAAATCGTTTCTTTATGATGCCCAAGAAGGATGAGCGCCAAGATTAGTCCACCCCATAAAAAACTAAAGAATCCGGCTTTATGCTGCCAATGCTCAAAATCAGCCTGGCCAAAGTGCCATGCCGTATATGAAAGAAATAATAACAGTGCCAATTGAGGCAACACAAACCAGAGCAAAAGGAGTAAACTACCCAGAGATAAATAATGGCCAATGAACAACCAGAAACGCGAAGACAAGAAAGGAAATTTAGGTAAATGGTCTAAGGCTCCGTGTGGAAGACCAACAGCAAAAAGACCAAATAAGAGAAGACCATGACCAACTGTTTGCAACCCGAAGTATTCAAAAAAAAGAAAACTGATACTAATCAAAAGAGCAACGTTGACACGTCTGAGGCTACTTAAAAGCTGATGAAAAAAATCCTGAAAAGCGGCAATTAAAAAAGGCTGAATAGGCAGCGTAGACATGAGGCGCAATTCTTGGCCAAGCGTAGTGCGCTCATCTAAAAAATCAAGCACAACATTCGCTTTATTACGCTTGAAAAGTTGCGTAAAGATGCGCTTCCCTAAATGCGGTTTTTGACCTAGAATTTGGAGCAACAAGCGATCATAAAACGCAAAACGGGCTGCACTAGTCCGACGCGCTATCTTTGTTGACTTTTTTTGAATAGAACCTACGATTTGTCGGGCATCTGCTAAGCTCCTTACAAATGAATAACCCGTACTTGCTTTGAGCTGGCCACTTCCTGCGCCCGTTCGGATCCAGTTGGGTGGTAATTTTTCTTTTTGAAACGCCGCACTGCACATAGGTATGCATCCCTGCTCTTTCTCCAAAATTTGAAAAGCTATTTGCCGCTCCGCTAAAAAACTTGTTATTATTTCAGTTGCTTCGTTTTCAGAAATACGCGCTATCCCAAAACGGGTGGGTTCAATCAAAGCGCTATTTGCATCAAAAGGCAAGACATATAAAAACTGTGTTTCTCTTTGCGGAATAGAGAAATCCATCATGGTAAATTCCCCCGGATCAAAAATAGGCTTCTCAGTTTGTACTATCCAACCATAGAAACTCTGATCGAGCTGAATATACTGGGCGCTTGGTTGTTCAAAAATCGGTGGGCGACTGTCAAAAAACCATGTAGCTAATTGTGACGGGTATTCTTCGAGCGCTTGTGCTTTCCATTGAACATCGTAGTGTTGCAGAATTTCTTTGACATGGGCATACAAGGCATCTGCCCGTAAGTAAAAATAGGCTTTGTCTTTTAACGCTTGCGCCGGCAAGTCATTGACCTTTACAGCAAACCATTGATGAGAAACCAGTTTATCCAGTTGCAACGCCTGAAGTTGCTCGGGCTCGAGCCAAAAACAAAACGT
>JBJTNX010000225.1:0-4412 GCA_046074325.1 Sphingomonadales bacterium | reverse complement strand
GCCACCAAAACCAGTGGCACCACAAACCCAACAGCAAGCACCTGCTCAAGGTCAAAATCCTGCACAAAACCAGCAGCAGTAATTGATTATATCTTATCAGGAAAATGTCAGTATGTCACGCATACTGACATTTTTTTTTGCCAATTATGCAATTTTGACTGAATTTACAGATTGGCATGTTTTTCGAAGCGACACTCGCAAATTAAAATATTTTTATGTCAATTAAATTCAAACCCTTGGCAGATAGAGTTCTGGTAGAACCTGCGCCAGCAGAGCAAAAAACAGCGAGTGGAATCATTATTCCAGACACAGCAAAAGAAAAACCCTTGCGCGGTACTGTTGTAGCGGCTGGGTCTGGAAAAAAAGAGGAGCCCATGTCCGTAAAAGTCGGTGATTCTATTCTTTACGGGCAATACGCCGGAACCGAAATCAAAATCGACGGCCAAACCTTTCTCATCATGAGAGAATCAGACATTTACGGTATTTTTTAATTCTAAAAAAGAAACAACAAAATGGCAAAAGAAATTTATTTCGATGTAGAAGCACGTGAAAAACTCAAAAAAGGAGTAGATGCTTTAGCGAATGCAGTCAAAGTCACACTCGGTCCTAAAGGTCGCAATGTGGTCATTGGCAAAAAGTTTGGCGCACCGCATGTCACCAAAGACGGTGTCACTGTAGCCAAAGAAATTGAGCTCAAAGATCCTATTGAAAACATGGGCGCGCAAATGGTAAAAGAGGTTGCCTCTAAAACTGCCGACATCGCAGGTGATGGAACTACCACCGCCACCGTACTTGCCCAAGCAATTGTGACTGCTGGTTTAAAAAATGTAGCAGCCGGAGCCAACCCAATGGACCTCAAGCGCGGCATCGATAAGGCCGTTACTGAAGTTGTAGCTAACTTGCGCAACATTTCAAAAGTGGTCGGCAATGACAACAGCAAAATTGAGCAAATCGCGACCATTTCTGCCAACAACGACGAAACCATTGGTAAACTCATTGCAGAGGCCATGAAAGTCGTAGGCAACGACGGCGTCATTACCGTTGAGGAAGCAAAAGGTACAGAAACGGAAGTGAAAACTGTAGAAGGAATGCAATTTGATCGCGGTTATTTGTCACCCTATTTTGTGACGAACGCCGAGAAAATGATTACCGAAATGGAGAATCCACTCATCTTGATTTCTGAAAAGAAGATTTCAAGCATGAAAGAATTACTTCCGATTCTCGAGCCTGTTGTTCAGTCTGGTAAGTCTTTGCTGATCATTGCAGAAGATGTAGACGGAGAGGCACTAGGTACGCTTGTCGTAAACCGCCTACGTGGCTCGCTCAAAGTAGCTGCCGTCAAGGCACCGGGCTTTGGCGACCGCAGAAAAGCTATGCTCGAAGATATCGCAATACTCACCGGAGGTACAGTTATCTCTGAAGACCGTGGCATGACCCTCGAAAACGTAACGCTCGATATGCTCGGTTCAGCTCAAAAAATAGAAATCGACAAAGACAATACGACTATAGTTAATGGTAAAGGTAAAAAAGCCGATATCCAAGCAAGAGTGGGTCAAATTCGTGCACAGATCGAGCAAACCACTTCAGACTACGACCGTGAAAAATTGCAAGAGCGCTTGGCAAAATTAGCCGGCGGTGTTGCTGTTCTTTACGTTGGTGCGCCAACCGAAGTTGAAATGAAAGAGAAAAAAGACCGCGTTGACGACGCCTTAGCTGCCACAAGAGCTGCTGTTGAAGAAGGAATTGTTCCCGGAGGCGGTGTAGCACTTATTCGTGCAATCGAAACCCTAGATAAACTCAAAGGTGCCAACGAAGACGAAATGACCGGTATTCAAATTGTCAAGAGAGCGGCCGAAGAACCATTGCGTCAAATCATTGCAAATGCGGGTGGTGAAGGTGCTATCGTTGTTCAGAAAGTTCGCGAAGGCAAAGGTGACTTCGGCTACAACGCCAGAACCGATAAATTTGAAGCGTTGTACAAGTCGGGTGTGATTGACCCAACCAAAGTAACCCGAATCGCTGTCGAAAACGCGTCATCTATAGCCGCAATGTTATTGACAACCGAATGTGTCATTGCCGATGAACCTGAAGAAGCCAATCCAGCAGCTGCCATGAGCGGTATGGGCGGCGGAATGCCAGGCATGATGTAATGTTTATAAGAGCCTTCGGGCTCTTTTTCATTTCTTTCTTCCCGTTTTTACGGATAGCGAGAAATGTCTATATAAGAGCCACCTTCGGGTGGCTTTCTTTTTGTATTTTTGATTCATGTGCTATAGTAATTCTTCTACTTCCACAACCCAGCAACTCGCTGAACGCTACCAAAAGCTTCAGCCAGGTCAACCCATTGAATTACAATATTATTTTGCGTCCGGATTTCAGTTTCCGATTTGGCCTATTGTTACCAATGATCAACTATTGCAACAAATGCGTTGGGGTTTGCTTCCGAGGTGGTTCAGTGGCTCAAACCCAATTGAATTTGCATCAAAAACACTCAATGCACGTCTTGAGTCGGCTACAGAGAAAGCCTCGTTCAAGCACTTATTGACCTCAAACCGTTGTTTGGTGCCATCTACTGGATTTTTTGAGTGGCAAACCATTGGCAAGATAAAGCAACCCTATATGATTCAGCTACAAAATGAATCCATCTTTTCAATTGCGGGGCTCCATGACACTTGGCTCAATCCATCAACTGGGCAAAAAGAACAAACCTTTACGATTTTGACGACCCAAGCCAATTCACTCATGGCAGAAATCCACAATACAAAGTTGCGCATGCCCTTGGTGCTACAGCCAAACGAAGAAAAAGAATGGCTAGCCGGAGTGTTACAACCCACAGAACTATTCGATCGCAGTTCTATTCAACTAGAGGCTTGGCCGGTCGATAAACAAATTATTTTGGGTCCACATGCCAATCAAGCGGCTGCCCATCAAAGATATTACAGTCCATTTGGTCAACAAAAAAGCTTATTTGACTAACTTTGGCACCACAATTGCTTGTCGCATTTCGATGAAAATACTATTTGGTTTTTTGCTGTTGCTTTCATTGGTATCTTGTATTGAGATCTCCGACGATATAACCATTAAAAATGATGGTTCCGGCACTTTTCGTTACAAGATCAATTTGAGTGAAAGTAAGGTAAAAGTTAATTCGATTTTAGCCTTAGATAGCTTAAACGGGAGGCCGGTCCCGAGCAAGGCTGAAATCAGTGCTAAAATTAATGAGTTTGTGCGTCTACTCGATGCCCAAAGTGGCATTTCTAATGTCGTGGTTGAAGAAAACTACACCGATTTTATTTTCAAATTTTCCTGTGATTTTGCAAGTATCAAGCAACTGCAAGATGGCGTCCGCCTGAGTATTGAACAAATTACCAATGACAAGGCCTCCGCCTCTGTTGAGCAATATTGGCTGAGCTGGGATGGCAACTCACTTGTGCGTACTATTCCGGCTTATGTTGCCCAAGAAATCAAGAATTATAAATTCGAAGATGAAGAACAGCTTAAATTGGGGGTCTATGCTTCCATTACCCGTTTTGAACGTCCTGTTGTCTCTTTCGAAAATAAACTGGGTACACTCAGCAAAAATCAAATGTCCGTATTGGTTCGCACCAATACTTTTGATTTAAAAAATAACCAACATCTCCTCGATAACACAATTGTGCTGACACCAAGATGATACTCGCGGATTATGTTTAACTTCGCAGTACCTAATTTTCGCTTGTGACTCATCAAATTCAACGTCTTTATTGGCTTTCACTTGCCCTTTTGTGTGTGCCATTTTCGTGGGCTCAACTCAAGTCTATTCAGTCTGAACAGCTTTTGCCCAAAGATGCCGTTACTGTATTTAGTATCAATAATATCAGTTTATTACAGAAAATTTCCATGGATGAACTCGTTAATTATGAGTTCATGTCCGAGGTGCATCAGGAATTATTCGATGGCTCTACTTCTGGTAAAACCCTAAAAGACGCTGGCCTAGATTTCAATCAGCGTTTGAATCTTTTCTACGGCAAAACCAACACCAATGAACTTACAGGCTTTACCTTTGGTGTTTCTGATCGAAAAGCTTTATTCGAAGTTTTCGATGATTTTCAAAACCTAGAATCAGATATTCCTGGCTTGGCTGTTTACGGAACTTTTTTCAATAATTTATTGATTAAAGACAATGTTGCGTTGCTTATTCGCATCGAGCCAACCATGGAACACATCGATGAAGTAACAGATTCTATTTGGTTTGCGCGCGGCAATGAAATGCCTTTCGATTTTTTTGATGATCAAACCAGTCCAGATCCTGAAAATATACTTGATGAGGAAACCTTTGAAGACAACCCCAATACCAATATATTTCCAGAAGCCACCGAAAACCCACTCGTCAAAAATTACTACGAACTTCGCGATAGCGTTCAAATGATGCT
>JBJTNX010000224.1:0-3084 GCA_046074325.1 Sphingomonadales bacterium | reverse complement strand
CGAAGTTGTTGAACGAGTTTTAGTGCTAATGAACGGCGATTTAATATCAATGAACGCGAAAAGCCTGGTTTATATATTTCCTCAAGGCGCTTGGCAAGGCCAACGAGTTTGAGCTCGTTTTGTAGGCCAAGCTCTTGAATGGCCTCCATAGCTGCTCCTAGCTGCCCTTTACCACCATCAATGATCACTAAATCAGGAAGCGAGGCCCCTTCGTCATGGAGTCTTTTATAGCGTCTCGTTACGGCTTCTTTCATGGTACTGAAATCATCTGGGCCCTCAACAGTTTTGACATTGAAATGTCGGTAATCCGCTTTGCTTGGTAAGCCATTTTTAAATACAACGCAAGCAGACACAGGATTTGTGCCCTGTAAGTTTGAGTTATCAAAGCATTCAATATGTAAAGGGGGCTTCGCTAAACCAAGTGCAGTTTGGAGTTCGAGTATTGCTTGCATCGGTGTGTTTTGCACAGCAGTGCTTTTGTTCATGGCTGCTTTACGCGCTTGAAGCCTTGCGTGCTTCACATTATTGATGGCCATTTCGAGCAGGTGTTTTTTTTCACCAATTTTAGGAAAACTACTCTTTACATTGACGAGCGAGAGCGGTGTCTCGGTTCCCACAATAATTTCTTTGGCTTGGCTTTCAAAATGCGCTTGTAATTGCGGGATCAGCTGTGCATACAAGACTTCGACCCCAACATCCAAGGGGTCTGATACTTTGGACGAATAGGCGTGTACAATATTTCCTTCGCTCACGACTAAATAACTCATCCAAGCTTCGTCTTGATTTTTTTCAACATAGCACACATCGTAGGATTGACGGTGATCAGAAACAACCATAGACTTGGCTTGGTACTTTCCGAGGGTTTCAATGAGTTCTTTGCAATTTTGGGCTGCTTCAAATGCTTCATTTGCCGCAAAATGCTGCATTTCTTTTTTAAGTCGTTGGATGAGCGAATAGTTTTTCCCTTCCAACAAAAGCCTCACTTTTTGAATGGTTTCGTTATATGCTATTTCCGTCTGAAGTTGTTCGCAGGGCCCGGCGCATTTTCCAATATGGTATTCCAAACAAACCTTGTATTTATTTTGCTCGCGTTTTTGGGTGCGAAGGTCCAAGGCACAGGTTCTAATTTGAAATAATTCGCGCACGAGACCAAGTAGCTGATGCATTTGTTTGACATTCGGATACGGACCATAGTAGGTAGAGCCGTCATTGAATTTTTTGCGCGTAGGAAAAATGCGCGGAAAGGTTTCATTTTTGATGACAATCCATGGGTAGGTTTTATCATCCTTAAGTAATACGTTATAGCGCGGCCGATAGCTTTTGATGAGGTTGTTTTCGAGCAACAATGCCTCAAGTTCATTTTGAACAACCGTAAAGCGGATGTCGGCAATAAGTTTGACTAAAGTTCTGGTTTTGCCGTCGAGGTGTTCTTTTTGAAAATACGAACTGACGCGCTTTTTGAGGTCAATGGCTTTCCCAACATAGATGATTTGCCCGCTTTGATCTAAATACTGATATACCCCGGGGTGGTGCGGAAGGGTTTGTACTTTATCGAGCAAGCGCTGATCAAATTTCATAGGCTCAAAATTAGAAACATATCGCGGATTCTGTTGCTCTTCTTATCTTTGTTAAATGCTAGATCAATTTATCAGGGCTTCATTGGCAGAAGATATTCAAGATGGCGATCATTCGTCTTTGGCTTGCGTTCCCGCAGCGGCCCGTTCAAGTGCCGTACTTTTGATTAAAGAAAGTGGTATTTTGGCAGGAATGGAAGTTGCCGAGCGTATTTGCACGCTATATGACAACTCGCTCGAATTTTCTCCCTTTTTAAAAGATGGAGATAAAGTACAGCCCGGTCAAATTGCATTTAAGTTAGCTGGTTCTGCTCGGTCAATTTTGGCTATTGAACGCCTGCTCCTTAATTGCATGCAACACATGAGCGGCGTTGCCACACAGACCGCAGCTTATGTTGCACTCATAAAAGATACAAACTGCACGCTACTAGACACCCGGAAAACCACACCCGGCATGCGTTTTCTCGATAAATACGCGGTTAAAATTGGAGGTGGAGCCAACCATCGTTTTGGTCTTTACGACATGATTATGCTCAAGGACAATCACATCGATTACGCCGGAGGCTTAGCGCCAGCTTTGGAACGAACCCAGCAATACCTCAAGGAAAAACAACTTGATTTAAAGGTTGAGGTTGAAATACGCTCATTTGATGAACTCAACGAACTGCTTCAACTCCCAATCAGCTATGACCGCATTATGCTCGATAACTTTACGCCCATACAATTGGCAGAAGCATTGAAACTTATTCCTGCCGGTATTGAGACAGAAGCGAGCGGAGGCATTACTGCAGACACTATTTTAGCTTATGCGCAGACCGGCGTACAATTTATCTCAGTAGGCGCCTTGACCCATTCGGTGAAGGCACTAGACATGAGCCTTAAGGCTCAGCCTTGAAAAGCGCCACTGCCAAAAGCACTTTATTCTGCTTGCAAATCCTCACTTCAAATTCTGGGTTGCTGTGTGCTCTTGTGATGCAGCCTTTTAATAAAATGAGGTCCTGAGATTTATCTTTGGATTGAATTTGAATTTCTTCTTTGAAGGACAAACCTTGTATATCGTAAAGTTTATAAATTGCTTCTTTTGCGCACCATAATTCCAAAGCCCAATTTTGTGTAGCGTCAAAGCATAAAATTTTTTCATCTTCAGTAGCAAATTTATTGATGATTTTCAGCGCGTTTCGGTCCTCAAGCTCGATATCGATGCCAATAGGGTAGGGTGCTGCAACCAAGCTGATCCAGCCGGGGCAATGCGAAATCGAAATATGTGAGTGAGATGTTTCCAGGTAGGGCTTTCCGCTCTTGGTATATAGGATAGGATGCTTGATTTTGAGTGTATTGCGCAAGTGACGCCCCCCTAAAAATTCAATTTTGCGTTTAGTATTTTGCAGTGCATTAAATTGCTGCAGCTCTTCGGGAAACAACGCAATTGAATCGAGATCAAGTGAAGTTTGCTCAACAATGGTGAACTGAAAGTCCTTTAATTGAAATTGATTGAAAAATGACATTAAAA
>JBJTNX010000223.1:0-13228 GCA_046074325.1 Sphingomonadales bacterium | reverse complement strand
TGGAAGTTGTTCTTCAACAATATGTCTTTTGGCATCAATGAATACCGCCGGGCTTTTTCTAAAAAACTGTTCTTGAAAACACTTCAGCGCATGATTCCTTCACTGACAATGGAAGATATCCATCCGGGTAGGTCAGGCGTACGTGCTTTGTTGTTAGCCGAAGACGGCGACACCCGCGACGACTTCCGCATTGAGTACCACGGCAATTCAATTCATGTGCTCAATGCACCATCTCCGGCTGCAACAGCATCTTTGGCTATTGGTGAATACATTGCTATTGAAGCACAGAAGCACTTTAATTTGTAGGATAATTACTTGATTATTGTCGGCTCAGGTTTCCGGCCTTCCATTCCTGAATAAGCTTGGACCACGCATACGGGTTGAGCAAATTATTTTGTGGTAACTGCCCGTTGGTGTAAATCTTGGTATTTTGCTGTTTTGTTAAGGCGCCATATGCCAAAGAGGCATCGGCATCCAAGCGAGCCGCAACAAAAGCCAGAGATTCACCACTCAATTCGCGTTGCGCCCTTCTTATGTCGTCTTCGTAGGGGCTCATATTGACAAAGTGTTGTGCAAAGGCCTCTTTGTTGGGCCAAGGATAAACCCTGACGTCGGGCATCGTGAGGGTGTCGCGGGTTAGCATGTGTATGATGCTGTAGCGGTTATCAATGAGTGTATCGGGTACCCAAAAAGGACTTGATTGGTAACCTTTTCTTGAAAACACAAGGGTGTCTCCAGGTTGGCAAACAAGCGAGAAAAAGCCATAGCCATCGGAAATAACCCCTTTATTGAGCGTTTTGTTGTAAACAGTAGTGTAGGGGAGTTCAAAAGCTTCTTCTGTAACTACAACACCAGATAACTGAATAAGGGTGTTTTGGTCAGATTGGGCTCGCAGTTGAAACAAACAACTAAGTGCAAAGAAGAGTAGATAAATTCGTTTCACATGCTAAAATTACAAATATCAAGACGAATCAGTGTAAATAAGGTAACTAAATGGCAAATTTTATTGTTAAATTTGCAGGAATTTATATAAAAATAAGTTCATGTCGCTCTCGAATCTTTCCCAGATCACTGAAGGTTTAACCTACGACGACGTCTTGCTTGCACCCGCATATTCTGAGGTGCTTCCCCGAGATGTCTCGTTGAAAAGCAAATTCACCAAACTCATTGACGTCAATACACCAATTGTATCTGCCGCCATGGACACCGTTACCGAATCGGCCTTAGCCATTTCTATTGCCCAGCAAGGGGGTATCGGCGTTATTCACAAAAACATGAGCATTCATGCGCAAGCGTTGGAAGTGCGCAAAGTAAAGCGTTCCGAAAGTGGCATGATCATCGATCCAATTACTTTACCAGAAGACGCCCTCGTCAAAGATGCGCTCGCACTCATGCGCGAGAACAGCATTGGTGGCATACCTGTAGTAGATGCCAATAAAGCACTCAAAGGTATTCTCACCAACCGAGATCTCCGCTTCGAGAAAAACCTCGAACGTCCGGTCCGCGAAATCATGACCTCCGAAAACATCATCACCACAGGTGATGGCACCGATCTCAGCACAGCAGAGGTTATTTTACAGCAAAATCGCATCGAAAAATTGCCAGTTGTCGACGCGCAAAATCGCCTGATTGGCCTCATTACCTACCGTGACATCATCAAAGTCAAAGAACATCCGAGCTCGTGTAAAGACCACCTCGGTCGTTTGCGTGTAGCCGCTGCAGTAGGCGTTACTGCAGACACCATGGAGCGCGTTGCAGCACTCGTAGAAGCGGGTGTCGACGCCATTGTTATCGATACCGCTCATGGGCATACCAAGGGCGTCGTTGATCAACTTAAAGCGGTAAAAGCGGTGTATCCTGCGCTTCAAGTTGTTGTCGGTAATATCGCTACAGCTGAGGCCGCTAAATACCTTGCCGACGCGGGTGCAGATGCCGTCAAAGTCGGAATTGGCCCAGGTTCCATTTGCACCACTCGCGTGATTGCAGGCGTTGGTGTTCCACAACTGACCGCCATTAATGAAGTTGCGCAAGCGCTTGCCGGCACTGGAGTTCCGGTTATTGCCGACGGCGGTATCCGCTACACCGGTGACATCGTCAAGGCAATTGCCGCCGGGGCAGATGTCGTGATGCTCGGCTCTATGTTCGCAGGCGTTGAGGAATCTCCTGGTGAAACCATCATTTACGAAGGTCGAAAGTTCAAGTCATACAGAGGCATGGGTTCTTTGGAAGCCATGCAGAAGGGAAGCAAAGACCGCTATTTCCAAGATGCCGAGGATGACATCAAAAAATTGGTGCCAGAAGGTATTTCTGGGCGTGTACCTTATCGCGGCAAACTCATTGAAGTCATGTTTCAACTGATCGGTGGTTTGCGTGCCGGTATGGGTTATTGCGGGGCTCCAACAATCGACCGCCTCAAAGGCGCTCGCTTTGTGCGTATTACCTCAGCCGGCGTAAGGGAATCTCATCCACACGACGTCACAATTACCAGAGAAGCTCCTAATTACAGTATTAAGTAAACCATAATCGCAGTTTAAATTCATACTATCTTATGAAAAAATCCATCTTCTTGTTCATTCTTGGCCTAACGACCCAAATTGCTTTTGCTCAAAAAGAGCCAGTGGTCATGACCATCGACAACAAGCCAGTTACACAATCCGAATTCTTGCAGATCTATATCAAAAACAATCCAAATCCGAGTTTTGATAAAGATTCTTTGGATCGGTATATGGAATTGTTTCAGGTGTTTAAACTAAAAGTTGCAGAAGCTGAGGCATTGGGCTACGACACCCTTCCAAGACTCAAAAAAGAACTCGAAGGCTACAAAAAACAACTAGCCTTACCTTACCTTATTGATTCTGTTCAAAATCAAGCAATGGTCCAAGAAGCGTACAACCGAACGGCAACAGAGGTGCGTTGTTCACATATTCTCATCAAATTGGACCCAAACGCAAGTCCAAAAGACACCCTAGACGCCTATAATCGTCTATTGGGTTTAAAAGCCCGCATTGAAAAAGGCGAAGATTTTGCAGCCATCGCCAAATCTAAATTAGGTTCGGAAGATCCTTCAGTGGTCAACAACGGCGGTGACCTCGGCTATTTTACGGCTTTCCAAATGGTATATCCTTTTGAAGAAAAAGCATACACTACACCCGTTGGAACTGTCTCCGATCCATTTCGTACCCGTTTTGGTTACCACATTCTAAAGGTTACCGATAAACGCCCAGCACGCGGCACCATTAAAGTCGCACACCTCATGATCTCTACGGGCCGAGAGGCCAGTGTGGAGGCGCGTCAAAACGCAGAGAAAAAAATCAATGAAATCTATGACAGCCTCGCTGCAGGTGCTTCCTGGGAAAAAATGGTAAGTGCTTACTCAGAAGATGCCAACAGCATTAAAAAAGGTGGCGAATTGCCCGCATTTGGTTCAGGAACCAGCCAGCGTATGGTTTTGGAATTTGAAGATGCCGCTTTTGCGCTCAAACGTCCGGGAGAATTCTCCAAACCAATTAAAACCCAATACGGTTATCATATCATCAAACTCATTGAATGGACGCCAGTAAAGTCTTTTGAAAGTCTGCGCCGTGAACTTCAGGCGAAAGTAAATAAAGACGAGCGCTCAAAAATCACGCAAGATTCTTTTGTTCAAAAACTCAAGGGGCAGTACAATTATACATACAAAGGCGATAAAAATTTAGCCGCATTTGAAGCCCAAATTGACAGCACTTTCTTTATGGGCAAATGGAAAGCAACTGAAATCAAGTCCAACAAGACCCTATTTGTATTAGGAGGTGAGAAATTCAAGCAACAAGATTTTGCCAATTATGTAGAGAAAAATTACCGTTCGGTGCGCAAAGATGAACCCAAGCTAGTTGTTGCTCAGCTCTATAAGCAATGGGAAAAAAGCAAAATTTTGGCCTATGAAGAGGCCTTGTTACCGGCCAAATACCCAGCTTATAAAGCCTTGCTACAGGAATACCACGACGGCATCATACTCTATGAAATCATGCAAGACCAAGTCTGGAATAAAGCGGTTAAAGACACAGCCGGATTGCGCGCTTTCTTCATGGAAAACCGCAGTAAATACGCTTGGACCAAAAGATTAGATGCCACCGTTTACGAGTGCAAAGATGAATTCATCGCCGTTCAAGTTTATGGCATGTTGGTTCAATCGGATAGCATTAACTCCAAAGCCGTTCTAGAGGTAATCAACAAAGATTCAGAACTCAACCTCAAAGTGAGAATGAACAAATTCGAAATAGCACAAACGCCATATCTGCAACAGCGCAATTTTACGGTTGGTCTCAATCCGGTATACTCTTTTGAGGGCAAGTGGTATGTGGTCAAAGTAGCTGCAGTTCTCGAACCTGCTCCAAAAGAGTACAATGAGGCCAAAGGTCTAGCAACCTCTGATTATCAGGCGTACCTGGAGAAAAAATGGCTTGACTCGTTACGTTTGAAGCACAAGATCGTCATCAATGAAGACGTACTTTATCAAATCGGCCAATAATGTTCAGAAAACACACCTTTTTTCTTGCAGTTCTTTGTTTCTTCGCGGGGGAATTTCATGCCCAAAAACTCATCAATCAAATTGTTGCTCAAGTAGGTGACAACATCATTCTTTGGTCTGATATCGAGGCTCAGCGCTTGCAGCTCTCCGAGAAAGAGCGCGCCGAAAACGGCAAAGCTTGCCAGATCTTAGAGCAGTTGTTGGTTGAGGAATTACTGGTCAATCAGGCACTACTAGATAGCTTGGTGGTTTCCGATGAACAAGTTGATTCCGAAATGGAAAACCGTTTGCGCATCATGGAAGGCAAAATGGGCGGTCGTGAAAACCTCGAGGCTTTCTACGGGAAATCCACTGTAGCAATCAAAGAAGAATTTCGTGCCATCATCAAAAACAAGATGTTGGCCCAAGAAATGGAGCGTAAAATCACCGGTGATATCACCGTAACGCCCAAAGAAGTAGCCGCTTTTTACCAGCAACTCCCCAAAGACAGCATTCCGTACATCAATATGAAACTTAGTTTTCAGCAAATTGTGCAATTTCCTGTCCTGACACCTGCCGATAAAAAACTAGCTTACGATCAACTTGTCGAAATCCGCAAACAAATTGTCAGTGGTTCGAGGCCTTTTGAGACCATGGCGCGTCTGAAGTCCATGGATCCAGGCTCTGCTAGTCAGGGTGGAAAAATCAGTGCATCAAAAGGCATGATGGTTCCACAATTTGAGGCCACTGTTTTTGAGCTGAAACCCGGAGAAGTTTCCGAGATTGTAGAAACCATGTACGGTTATCACATCATCAAATTGGTTTCTCGAAAAGGCGACGACTACACCTGTTTGCATATCCTTATCATGCCCGAATACAGCTCTGAAAGCATCTCAGTTGCCGCTGCCCGCATGGACAGCTGCTACCAATTGCTTTCACGAAATGAAATCACCTGGGACGAAGCAGTGCTGCGTTTTTCCAACGACGAAGCCACCAAACAAAACAAAGGTGTGCTCACCAACCCATACACCATGGATATCTATTGGGACATGGAACAGCTCAACGAAATCGATCAACAAATCTACCTACTTACCGATGCGCTCGAAAGCGGGGGTGTTTCCTTACCGTCGCTCTATATGGATTTATTTGAACGCAAACAAGGGATCCGTATCGTCCGCCTACAAAACCGGGTGCCTGCGCATCAAGCCAACCTCGAACAAGATTACGCACTCATCAAGTTGGCCGCCGAAAACGACAAAAAACAACGCGTCCTAGACGAATGGACCGAAACAAAAATTCCGAATGCCTACATTCGACTCGATGCACAATTCTTGGATTGTGATTTTCGTGTCAACTGGTTAAAAACTCCTTGATTCTACAAATGAACGATAAAGAAAAGTTAGATCAACTGGTATTGGATTACCAAGCCTTAAAAAGCGAAATCCACAAAGTAATCATAGGTCAGGACGAAGTCGTGGACCAAGTGCTGATTGCTATATTCTCGAGAGCGCATTGTTTGCTAGTCGGGGTGCCTGGCTTGGCCAAAACATTGCTTGTCAATACAATTGCCCAAACACTTGGTTTATCGTTCAACCGTATTCAGTTTACACCAGACCTCATGCCTTCCGATATCATTGGTTCGGAAATCCTGGACGAAACCAAGCAGTTTAAATTTATCAAAGGCCCTATTTTCGCCAACATGATTTTGGCCGATGAAATCAACCGAACACCGCCAAAAACCCAAGCTGCACTGCTAGAGGCAATGCAAGAACGCGCAGTAACAGCCGCCGGCACGACCTACAAACTCGAAGCGCCTTTCTTTGTTTTGGCTACACAAAACCCTATTGAGCAAGAGGGGACTTATCCTTTACCTGAAGCCCAACTTGACCGCTTCATGTTCAATATTTGGGTAGATTACCCTTCTTATCAAGAAGAACTCGCCATCGTCAAATCGAGCACCTCTGACCATGTAGCCACATTAAATACGGTTCTTAATTCAGCACAAATAATTGATTACCAAGGTTTGATCCGAAGAATTCCCGTTCCTGAAAACGTATTGGAGTATGCCGTCAGTTTGGTTGCGAAAACCAGGTTGAACAACCCGCTTGCACCGCAGTTAACAAAAGACTTCATTACATGGGGTGCGGGTCCACGTGCTTCTCAAAATTTGGTCATAGCAGCTAAATGTCATGCAGCGTTGCGCGGCAAGTACAGTCCAGATATCGAAGATGTCAAAGCGGTAGCCAAAGCCATCTTGCGTCACCGTTTGGTGCGCAATTATCGCGCTGAAGCCGAAGGCTATACCATGGATGCTATAATCGATGCTTTACTTTAGAATTTGATTAATTTATATCTGCAACAGTTTAAATAGCGTAATTTTATCGCATGAGAGCACTCCGAATCCTCTTGTTGGTATGTTTTACACTGGTCTTGACACCAAAACAATGGTGGCACCATTGTAATCATACCACACACCATAAATCGGATTATTCTAACACAGACACCATCGATGAAGATTGCCCTGTCTGCGATCTCTCATTAAGCGTATATACGCATCCTGTCATCTCTGTTTTTCATTTTCGAAAACAAGTTCCAGCCATTCATAAATGCGCCAAGCCGAATAGCTATAATCGTCATTTCTATTCACTCTTTCAGCTCAGAGCACCGCCTGTTTCAATGTTTTGATTTACCTCAAAAGTTGAATTATTAAAGTGCTTTTCCATGAAAAAAATTGTTTTATGGCTGCTGATATTCAGCGGTCAAACCCTTGCTCAGCAGGGTGTTGTCGGTTATGTGTACGATTCGCAAAATCAAAAACCCATTCAGGGTGTTCTTATTTCTGTTCCTTCATTTCAAATTCAGGTGCGTTCAGATGAACAAGGGAGGTTTACTTTTCCATTTACATGGGCAGATCAGCAAACCCTGCGCCTCAAGCACCCTGATTACCGTGTTTTAGATACCATTGTTGCTGGCGGCATATCAAACTTAAGTTTTGCATTAAGGCTCGGCCACATGACTACCGAAGAAGTCACGGTGAGTGGCCAACAAATGGCTGCCCGAAATAAAAATACGGTACCAATCGAAGTGAAGAACATAAAAGACCTTCAAATTTCTGGTGCCATGAATGTTCCGGAGTTAATTACCAAAATACCAGGTGTTTATAACAGTAGTTTGGGTAATGGTATTGCAAAACCGGTCATTCGCGGGATGCAAGGGATGCGCGTGCTAACCCTTGTCAATGGTCTTCGGCTCGAGAGCCAACAGTGGGGTGGAGACCACGGAATGGGCATCGGTGAACTGGCGCTCGGTTCTGTAGAAGTCATTAAAGGCCCGGCATCGGTACTTTATGGTGCAGATGCTTTAGGTGGAGTCATTTATTTGGTAGACGAATCTTATGCGCGAATTGGGCAACAAACGCTGGAATTCCAACAAAAATGGAATCAGAATACAAATGGCAGTACAACCAGCATGCTATACAAAAACAGTCAAGGGAACAAGCGGTTGTTGGTAGCGGGTAGTTATGCCAATCATGCGGATTTTCAATTGCCAAATGGCATGTATGCTAAAAATTCCCGCTTCAATGAAGGGGTTGGCAAGATATCCTATTCATGGTTCAAGCCCAATCAGGTGCATCAGTTGCGCTATGCATTTAACAATACCGTTACTGGAATACCAGGACATACACATGATACCTTAGCAACTCCGTTAAGTTTCCAAGTTCCAGTTCAAGGCAGACGCTATTCTTTGCCAGCACAATTTTTTACCAATCAATTATTGAGTTACGAGTACAAGCGCTTCTGGAATGGCAATGAAGTCCAGATACTTCTTGGGCAGACCCATAACCGTTTGGTTGAGTATGACGAAAAAGTCACCAAGCCATTTATGGAAATGGATTTATTGAACTCGAGTTACCAAGCAAAATGGTCAAAAAAATGGCAACGTCAGCAACTCGTTTTGGGCGCTGCTGGCATGCTGCAATTCAACCTCAATTCACCGATTGCAGCCGATCAGCTTTTGCCAGATGCCCGCACTTTTGATCAAGGTCTTTTTGCCCTGTATAAAATTGAGTATTCCAAGAAGCACCTTGTTCAGATTGGCATTCGTCAAGATGTACGATGGATTCAAACCTTATCAGATTCAATTTCGCTTCAAAAAATGTATGCAAGCCCGAATATATCGGCGGGCTGGACCTGGCAAATGAGCCCAAGATTATTACAGCGTCTCAATTTGTCGAGTGGTTTTCGGGCGCCTCACCTCAGTGAGCTATTGGCAAACGGATTCCATCATGGTGCTTTGCGTTACGAAATTGGCGATACAAGTTTGGCGCCTGAGCGTAGCTTGCAGCTCGATTGGTTTACTGAATTTACTGCCGAGCACGGGGACTTTTCAATCAATCCGTATCATGCATGGCTCAAGGATTACATCTACCTTCAGCCCAACGGTTCATCCATTGACGGCATTCCCGTTTTTGAATATGCGCAACTTCAAGATGGCCGGCTTTATGGTGTTGACCTCAGCGCACACTACATCCGCATTGGCTGCATAACCTACATTGGGAGGGTAATTTTTCTTACATTTAATTCGCGAGCTCACAAGACAGCGCCATTTCCTTATTGCCACCGAGCCGTTTACAAAATGAACTCAAATACCATTGGGATTTCTCCAGCAAGGCCAAGAAATTAGAGCTTAGTTTAAGTCATTTGTGGATGGCTGCCCAGAACCGGGTAGCATTTATGGAATCACCTAGTCAAGATTATCAGGTGCTCAATCTAAATGCGCGTTTGTATTTCGAATACAAAGGAAATTGGATACTACAAACTGGCGTCCGTAATTTAACCAACGCCAACTACATCGATCACCTTTCTCGACTAAAAAATATTGGAATGCCTGCACCTGGACGGCATTTTTATTTGAGTATAAGATACCAGGTTCAAAAACAACATTAAAATTAGAGACGATGAAAAAAATAATTGTAAGTACCGTTTTAGTGTCTTTAACAACAATTTCTTGCAACAAAAACAAATGTGCTGAGTGCCATTACGACGGGCCCAATGGCGAGGTGGAAATGGGCGTCTATTGCGGTGATTCGCTCCGTGATTTAGAAGCGTTGGGAACGTATACAGACAGCTTAGGAGCTTCTTACGTTGTCCACTGCGGTGAGCATTAACAGAAGAACTTTTCAACATTTTGACTATTTGTTGATAAGTGCTTTTTACATATGTTGTCAAGATGACACAAAGGGCCTAATTTTATATAAGAATTGGGCCCTATGTTTGACGACGACGAAGAAGACTACACCGACAGCAGCTTAAGTGAAGACATCGAGCACTTCGAGGCCCACCTAAAAGGTCAAACCCTAAAGTTTATTGACAGCGACCGCCTAGAAGGCCTCATAGACCACTACCTCATTCAAGGTCAATTCAATAAAGCGAAAATTGCCGCTGAGTTTGGTATTTACCAGTTTGCATACAACCCAATGTTTAAACTCCGCAAAGCCCAAGCTTTAGGCGGCTTAGGATTACTTCAAGAGGCCTTAGATTGTGTTGTACAACTCGAAAAGCAAGAGCTTGAAAGTGCTGAACTCTATTTGACTAAAGCATCTATTCATGCCCAACAACGCGAACACAAGCAAGCCATTCGCTATTTTAAGCTTGCCCTAGAGCATTCTGACCCGGCCGAACACGACTACATTTACCTCGACATCGCCATCGAATTCGAGCGCTTGCAACAATTTCAAGATGCTATAGACACCCTGCATCAGGCCTTGAAAGCCAATAAACAAAACGAGGCCGCACTTTATGAACTTGGTCGTTGTTATGACGCGTTGGGCGCCACTGAGGCCTCCATCGATGCTTACCTCAAATTTATAGATGAGCAACCTTATTCGAGCACAGCTTGGTACAACTTGGGCAATGCCTACAGCAAAATGGAAAACTACGATAAAGCCGTTTGGGCTTATGAATACGCCATTTTGATCAACGAAGAGTTTGGCCCAGCTCATTTCAATCTAGGAAATGCTTTTCTATCGCTTGAAAAATACCACAAAGCCATCGAACATTTTGAGCTTTGCATGAAGCATGACGGCGACGACGCCATGGCGCTTTGCTATATCGGAGAATCCTACGAACAGCTCAATGAGTTAGCGCTTTCAAAGCATTACTACAAACTCAGCATCGACCTCGAGCCCATGTTACCTGAGGCTTGGTTGGGTTTAGGTATCGTAGAAGACCTACTCGGGTCCACCAAAGAAGGCATTGTCCTGATTCAAAAAGCCCTCGATTACGATCCTGATAATGCCGGTATTCATCATGTTTTGGCTGGCGCATACCAAAAAATTGACCTCCGTACGGAAGCAGATTACCACTACCTCAAGAGTCTAGAAATGCTGCCAAATGACCAAGAAGCCCTTTCGGATTACGTTGGCTTTCTCTCCGAGGAATCTTTAGCAGAGGCCCAATCATTTTTATTGACCTTTGAGGCCCAGCATCCACAATTGTTTGATGTTAAACTACACCTTGTCAATATCAAATGGCAAATGGGTCAACACACAGAAGCCAAGCATCTTTACCGCCAATGTCTAGAAAAAGATGCCACGCAAGCCAAAACTATTTTTGAAATCAATCCGAAGCTCCTAGACGACTCCGATTTTTTATACTTAGCTGATTAAACATGAACTTCAAACTTTCTTTTATACCAAAACGCAGTGAAAAACCCCGTAATAAGGGCGTAACCATGATGATGGATAAAGGCCTCGGCCTCCGAGAAACCGAACACTTTATCGAAGCATCCGGACACTTAACCGATCTTGTGAAGTTCGGTTTTGGAACCGCATTTGTGACGCGTCAGCTCGAAGAAAAAATCAAAATGTACAGAGAGGCGGGCATCAGACCCTATTTTGGTGGTACGCTTTTCGAAGCTTTCTATGCACGTGGTATGTTCAATGATTTTGTCAAACTTTTAGATAAATATGACCTCGATCTCGCTGAAATTTCAGATGGGTCGATCATCATTCCCCACGATGAAAAATGCAAGCTCATCCATGAATTGTCCCAAACGCGTACAGTACTTTCTGAGGTAGGTTCCAAAGACAGCGGCATCATGATTTCTCCTGCCAAATGGGTTCGACTCATGAAAGCCGAATTAGCTGCAGGTAGCTGGAAGGTCATTGCAGAGGGCCGTGAGGCTGGAAACGTTGGTGTATTCAGGCCAAACGGAACAGCCCATACCATGCTCATTAATCGCATTATTGCCAATGTCAAGCCCGAAGACATCTTGTGGGAAGCACCACAAAAAAACCAACAAGTTTGGTTTATCAAGCTATTTGGTGCCGAGGTCAATCTTGGAAATATTGCACCTAATGACCTCATTCCACTCGAATGCCTGCGTTTAGGTCTTCGAGGCGACACCTTCTTTGATTTCTTACCAAAATCATACGCAGACCGTCTCAAACAAGTCAATGACGAGTCTGATGACGACCTCAGCGATGAACAAGAATAAGACCACACAGCCTTATTTTAAATACCAACAAATAAGCGGTCATCAAGGGCCAATTTACGCGCTAAGCCAAGACAATTCTTTTTATTACTCCGCTTCAGCCGACAAATTTGTAGCCCGCTGGCATCCTGAAAACGGGCAGCAAGATCACTTCGCCGTACGCTGCACCCAAGCGCCTTTTAGTTTATACGTAGAACCCACATTACAGCACTTAGTAATTGGCTTATCTGACGGACACCTTCACGTCATTGATATCCTTCAAAAACAAGAGGTCAAAAACCTAATTGTGCATCAAAGTGCTGTCTTTGCCATCCATTTTAACAAGTTTCAAAAACAATATTACACCGCCGATGCCGACGGTTTATTAGCTGTTTGGGATGCTGATTGGCATTTGTTGCTTCAAATACCTTTAGCTTGTGGGAAAATCCGTCAGCTTGAAATCGCTCCGGATGGTACGTACTTATTGTTAGCTTGCGCCGACGGAAAGGTACGTAAACTCGATAGCACCTTTTTCAATGAAGAACTGCAATTTCAAGCACACACTGATGCATGTACAGCACTGAGTATTTTACCCGATGGAACCATTTTAAGTGCTGGCAAAGATGCTTATGTCCGAAGATGGACAGCCGCTGGACAACAACTTAATGCCTTTCCAGCGCATTTAGGTACCATCTATCAGCTTAAAATTTTAAATACGCCTCATTACGTGACCGCCTCTCGGGACAAAACCATCAAAATTTGGGATCTTCAAACAGATCAAATAGTGCAGCGTATCGACCTTCAAATGGCCGGACATCGGCACTCAATCAATACGGTATTATGTACAGAAAACGGATTTTTAAGTGCAGGTGACGATAAAAGAATCATCGAATGGCGCTTTTCTAATTCAAAAACACCTTAATTTTAACACATGAAATCGCTGCTCTTGTTTTTTGTGTTAATCAGCGTACAAGCCACAGCACAGTTTCAATTCAATTTTACCGATTTTATCCCCGTTGTTTCCGATGGCCAAACACTTTCCAAGGCCTGGTCTGGCGGGCTGAACAACCCACAATTTTCTTGTTTAGACTACGATTTCGATGGCGATGACGACCTTTTGGTCTTTGATCGGAGTGCCAATCAGCTTCGCGTTTTCAGACACGAAGTTTCAGGTGCAGCTCATTCCTATAAAATAGATCCTAGGGCCCATTTGTTTGTCCCGGCTGAACTCAACTATCGGGTAACTACCTATGACTACGACCAAGATGG